>DATEJV010000022.1:0-2102 GCA_035277745.1 Gammaproteobacteria bacterium
TCATGACCGCTCATGTGGAAACGTTTCCTTTTTACAAGTCTGTGGCTCATGGCCGCGGCCGCCTGGGCCAAACCCGCGCCCACGATCCTGGTGATGGGCGACAGCCTGAGTGCCGCCTACGGTATCGAAACCTCGCAGGGCTGGGTAGCCCTGCTGGGGCGGCGTCTCGAGTCGGAAGGCCATGACTGGCGCGTGGTGAACGCGAGCGTCAGCGGCGACACCACCGCCCAGGGACTGACGCGACTGCCACTCGAAATTGCGCGCCATCGGCCGGCCATCGTGATTCTGGAACTCGGCGCCAACGACGGGCTGCGCGGTCTGTCGGTGACCGCCATGCAGCGAAACCTCGCGCACATGATCGTGCTGGCGCAGAAAGCCGGTGCCAGGGTGTTGCTGGTCGGCATTTATCTGCCGCCCAACTATGGGCCGGAATACACGCGCCAGTTCGCGGCGGTGTATCCGCGGCTGGCGCGCAGATACCACTTGCCGCTGGTACCGTTTCTGCTCGCGGGCGTGGGCGAACACCGCGACTGGATGCAGGCGGACGGCCTGCATCCGCTCGCGATGGCCGAGCCGCGGGTGCTGGAGAACGTGTGGGTCAAGCTGCAGCCGCTGCTGCCGCGCCGTCGCTGACGGCGTGCTAGAACGAGTAGTTGAAGAACAGGCCCAGGCTATTGCCGCTCGCGTCGCCCTGCGGGCTGCGGTACATGATGTTGGTGTAGCGGACGCCGAACAGCCACCAGCGGTATTCCACGAACCAGCCCAGCGCGTTGTCAAAATTCCCGTTGGGCCCGAGACCGTCGAGATCCAGGCGCGGATTCATGTCGTAGCGCAAGCCGAAGCCGAAATGGTTGTTGCCCAGATTGTAGAGACCGGTGACTTCCAGTGGCACGTGCGAAAAACTGATGGTGGCATTGCTGCCGGTCACCGCGGCGTAGGCGTAACCCAGCGTGCCCTTGAGGCTCCAGTGCGGATCGCCGAAGTCCTGCAGCACGCCCACATCCAGGTACGCGGAATCGCCGGCGTACAGGCTTTGGCTGCTGCCGTCGCTGAAGTCCACCTCCACCAGTTTGTCGCCGCCGCCGGTGATGCCGGCATCGAAGGTGAAGTGGGTCAGGGAGGTCGGAGGTTCCGGACCGAATTGATCGGCGTGCGCCGCTACGGGCGCCAGCAGGCCGAGTGCACTGAACGCGACAATCACGTGACAGATACGCATGCGTTACTCCCGATGCGGTTGCTCGCTTTGTGCAGAATCCGAATTGGCCGCCAGCGGCGCGGTACCGGAGGCCAGTGACTCTGCCCAGTCGAGAATCAATTTTACACGCGGCGTCACCAGCTGCGCAGCCTGCGGGTATCCGAGCCAGCGGTATTCCATGTGTTCGCGAATCCCGGTGACCGGGTTGGCGCTCAGGGTCACGGCGTCGGTGCGGGTGAGCGCCAGATAGTAACGCGCGACTTTGCCGCGATTGTACGGTGCGGTTTCCGCATAGACCTCGCCGTGCAGGAATTCCAGATCGTCCAGGCCGGTTTCCTCGCGGACTTCGCGGACGGCCGCCTGCAACGGCGTTTCACCGGGCTCGACCGCACCCTTGGGGAAGTCCCAGTAGCGCCAGGCGCGCAGCAGCAGGAAACGCCGACCGGCCGGTGTGTCGCGCAACACGGCTACTCCCGCGGACAGGTGCGTGCGGGTCTGGCTCATGCAATCAGTATAGATGCCGACGCACGCCGGGCGCAGGGGCCACGGGCTGCGCACCGCGCCGCGCGGGGGCGCTGGCCGGAACCGCACTGTCTCCGGACGCGGTGGTCCCGGGCGGCGTGCGGCGCAGGCTAGAATGCGCCGTATGAAATCCCTGCTCGCCGTTCGCCACGTGCCCTTCGAGGATCTGGGCTGCCTCGAGGCGCCGCTCACGGAAGCCGGCTACGCCATCCGCTACGTGGATGCGCCCACCGCGGATTTCGCGCCGCTCGCGCAGGCGCACTGGGACCTGCTGGTGGTGTTGGGCGGGCCGATCGGCGTGTACGAACAGAAGGATTATCCGTTTCTGCGCGAGGAATTGCAGCTGCTCGAAACGCATCTCAAACGCCGCGCCCCGACCTTGGGG
>DATEJV010000023.1:0-2998 GCA_035277745.1 Gammaproteobacteria bacterium
TCGCAATGGCGGGTGCTGGACGCGCTGCTCGCGGCGTTGCGCCTGGGCGTGGCGCAGTTGCAGGTGCTGTTTGCCGAGCGCGGCCAGGTGGATTACGCGGAGGTGGCGCTGCGGGCACTGGCAGCCTTGGGCGATGCGCAAGCACCGACCGATCTCGCCCTGGCGCTCGACTACCGCATCCGTCATCTGCTGGTGGATGAATTCCAGGACACGTCGTTCCTGCAGTTCCTGCTGCTCGAGCGCCTGACCGAAGGCTGGCAGCCGGGTGACGGCCGCACGCTGTTCGTGGTGGGCGATCCCATGCAATCCATCTACCGGTTCCGCGAGGCGGAAGTCGGCCTGTTTCTGCGTGCCCAGCAGCACGGTATCGGCCAGGTGCGGCTCGCACCGCTGACGCTGCGCGCGAACTTCCGGGCGCGCCCGGAACTGGTGCAGTGGGTGAACCACAGCTTCAGCAAGTTGTTCCCGGGCAAGAGCGACATCGCGAGTGGTGCGCTGACATACAGCGCCTGCGAGGCGCAACGCGCGCCGGCACCGGCAACGCAGGTGCATGTGCATGCGGCCTTCGACACTGATGCCGAGCGCGAAGCCGGGCAGGTGATCGAGTTGATACGCCAGGCGCAGGCCGGGAATTTGCAGGTCGCGGTGCTGGTGCGCGGGCGCAATCACCTCGTGGCCCTGGTGCCGCACCTGCGGCGCGAAGGCCTGCGCTTCCGCGCCATGGAGCTGGAACAGCTCGGCGAGCGCCCGGTGGTGCGCGATCTGGTATCGCTCACGCGCACGCTGCTGCACATGGGCGACCGCACCGCCTGGCTCGCGGTTTTGCGCGCGCCGTGGTGCGGACTCGCGCTCGCGGACCTGCACGCGCTCGCGTTGCACGCCGACGGGTTGACCCTGCTGGAGGTGCTTGCGGACCGCGAGCGCCTGACCACACTGAGCAAAGATGGACGGACGCGGCTTGCGCGCGTGCAGGCCGTGCTGCTCGATGCCCGGGCGCAGCAACGCCGCGGGACGCTGCGTGAGCAGGTCGAGAGCGCGTGGCTGCGCCTGGCGGCGCCCAGCGTGCTGGCTTCACTGGAAGACCTGGATGACGCCGAAGCCTTTCTGTCGCTGCTCGAAACCCTGGATGCGGGCGGGACGCTCGCGGACCCGGCGACACTGGACGCGGCTTTGGAAAACCTGTTTGCGCAGCCGGACCCGGAGGCCGGCGACGGGTTGCAAGTGATGACCATGCACAAGGCTAAGGGACTGGAATTCGACGTGGTGATCGTGCCGGGACTGGGAGCGGGCAGCGGGCGTACGCACCGGCCGCTGCTCGCGTATCTGGAGCGCGCACGCGCCGAGGGCCGGCCGGATCTGCTGCTCGCGCCCCTGAATGCCCGCGGCGGCGAGCGCGATCCGCATTACGAACTGGTGGTGGACCTGCGCCGTGAGCAGGAACTGTTCGAACGCCAGCGTCTGCTGTACGTTGCCGCGACACGCGCGCGCGAGCAACTGCATCTGCTGGGGTACGCGGGCTATTCCGAAAAGGATGGCCAGCGCGAGTTGAAAGCGCTGCCGGCTAATTCGCTGCTGGCTACCTTGTGGCCGGCCGTCGCGGATCAGTACCGGCAGGCCTTGCACAATCACGTACCGCCGGCGGCCGGCGCCTTGCCGCAAATTCCCGCGGCGCGCCTGCGGCGGCTGCCGGCAGGCTGGCAGGCGCCCGCGACGCCTGCCGCCGTCGAGTGGCAGGGCATGGGATTGCTGGCCGCGGAATGGCCGCCGCAAGTCGAATTCGATTGGGCGGGTGATACCCTGCGGCATATCGGCACAGTGGTGCACAGCGTGCTGCAGTGCATCGCCACCGCCGAAGGCGATGTGCAGGATGCCGCGCGCACCGCGGTCAATGCAGCGCGGCTGCGCGCCTGGTTGCAGCAGGTGGGCGTGCCGGCGGAGGAATTATCTGGCGCCGTGCAAACCGTGCGGCAGGCCGTTGAGCGCATGCTGGCGGACGATACCGGCCGGCGTCTGTTGGCGGCACGCGGGCCCGACGCGCATTGCGAATTTGCACTCAGCGGCTTCGAGAACCGGCGGCTCGTGACCGGTGTCATGGACCGCACCTTCGTGGATAATGACTCGGTGCGCTGGATCGTGGATTACAAAACCAGCCGGCATGAGGGTACGGGGCGTGATGCCTTCCTGGCGCGCGAGGCCGAACGCTACCGGCCGCAACTGCGGCGTTACGTAACGCTGATGCGCGCGTTTGAGAACCGGCCCGTCAGGGCGGGCCTGTATTTTCCGCTGCTCGGCACCTTTCACGCAGTGGACGTGGATCGGGAATGACGGACAACCCGCAGCAATTGGTGGTCGCGATCAGCTCGCGTGCGCTGTTCGATCTCGAAGCCAGCCACCGGATTTTCACCGACAAGGGGCTGGAAGCCTATTCGCGCTATCAGATCGAACACGAAAACGACCTGCTGGTGCCGGGCGTGGCGTTTCCGTTGGTCAACAAGCTCCTGCGGCTGAATGAGGACGCACCCACGCGGCGCGTGGAGGTGATCCTGCTGTCGCACAACAGCGCCGATACCGGCCTGCGCATCTTCAATTCCATCCAGCATTACGGCCTGGACATCACGCGCGCGGCGTTTACCAACGGCGCCGCGCCCTGGCGCTACGTGGAACCCTTCAGTGCCGACCTGTTCCTGTCCGCGGAAGCCGCGGACGTGGTGCGCGCACTGGACGCGGGGCGCGCCGCCGCCGCTATCGTGCCGGCGCGCGCCGAGGACGACGGCCGCGAGCAGTTGCGCATCGCCTTCGACGGCGACGCCGTGCTGTTCTCGGACGAAGCCGAGCGCGTGTACCAGCAACAGGGGCTGGCGGCGTTTTCCGCGAGCGAGCGCGACAAGGCGCGCGAACCCCTGTCGGGCGGGCCGTTCAAGAATTTCCTCGCGGCCCTGCAGCATATCCAGAAGCAGTACCCGCCGGAGCGCGCGCCGATCCGTACCGCGCTCGTGAC
>DATEJV010000024.1:0-6981 GCA_035277745.1 Gammaproteobacteria bacterium
CAGAAAAGGATGATCTGGTTCACGCCGTGCTCGCGGCCCTGGCCATGGACCGTGACATCAACCTGCATGCCTACCCGATCCGCGTGCGGTTTGACGGGACGTTACGCCTGGAAGGCCAGGTGGAAAACATCATTGCCAAACGCAAGGCCAGGCGCATCGCGCAACAGATCTCGGCCCTGCCCAGCATCGAAGATCATCTGCGGCTGTTTCCCAGCGGGCAGCGCGACGGCAAGGCGTTGCAGGATGCGATTGTCGAGGCACTGGCCATGGAACCCGCGTTCCGGGACATCCGCGTGTATGCCAGTCCCGCGGCGCCCGCGGACGTGCAGTGGATTGCGGTGGGCGTGGAAGCCGGTGATGTCCAGTTGCACGGCCAGGTTGGCAGTCTGTCGCACCGGCGTCTGGCGGAAGTCATCGCCTGGTGGGTGCCCGGCAGCTGCAACATACACAATCACCTGCGCGTGCAGCCCGCGGAAGCCGACACCGACGATGAGATTTCCGATGCCATTCGCCTGGTGCTGGAAAAGGATCCGCTGCTGCACGCGGAAAACATCCGTGCCGCAACGTCACAGCGCACGGTCACGCTGCACGGCTATGTGCACGACGAGCATCAGCGCCGCATGGCTGTGTACGACTGCTGGTATGTTCCCGGAGTGCACGCCGTTCAAGATCAGCTGCGTGTATTGCAATAATTCCGTGGCAACAGCCCACATCTTGCGGCGCCTGCCGCCGCGCGCGCGCTGCCGATGAAAATCTTCATCGGCGTGGTGTACAGCCTGCTGCCGGAAATCGTCCTGCTGATCGCGGCTGCACTGCTCAGCCTTTTCGCCGGCCGGTTTCCGGTCAGCGGCACCCTCGCACTGGAACTCGTGGCACTCTGCATCCTGCTCGCGGCGCTCGTGCTGAGCGTCCAGTTCAACCGGCGGCGCATTTTTTTTGCATTATTGTCCCTGCTCGTGGCTTACGGCGGATTGCTGTTGGCGACCGGCATGCATGACGATCTGCGCCGCCAGATTCTTTCCGGCGGGCTGTGCCTGCTGCTGCCTCTCAACCTGGTATGGATGCAGGCGCTCGCGGAACGTGGGATTTTCACGCGCCGCGGCGCGTGGCCGTTTGGCTTGCTGGTCGTGGAGATCCTGTGCATGGCGGCATGCGTCGGGATCGGCACGCGCGCAATCGCCGCGGCTCTGTTCGTGGAATTCGTGCGTTGGCCGGCACTCGCGGCCACCGCCATCAGTCAGCCCGGGCTGCTGTTGCTGGCACTCGGCCTGCTGTGGCTCAACGACCGCCTGATACGCCGCCACAGCCCGGAACTTGCCGCGTTCTTTTTCTCACTGGTGGCCGCGATTGCCATGCTGCACACGCGCACACCTGGAGTAGCGGCCGCGTTTGCCGCTGCGGCGGGTGGCGCATTGGGTTTTGCCATCGTACTCGAATCCTGGAGCATGGCCTATGAAGATCAACTCACGGGCCTGCCTGGACGCCGCGCACTCGAGGAACAGTTGCGGCAACTCGGGAACCGCTACGTCATCGCCATGCTGGACGTGGATCATTTCAAGCGTTTCAACGACGCCTACGGTCACGATGTCGGCGATCAGGTATTGCGGCTTGTGGCATCGCGCCTGCAGAAAGCCAGCGGTGGCTGCAAAGCCTTCCGCTACGGCGGCGAGGAATTCACCCTGCTGTTCCCCGGCCGCACTCTCGACGAGGCCGGCGCTGCGCTGGAAGCACTGCGTGCGGACCTTGCGACGTCGGGATTCAGCCCGCGGCGCCACGAGCGCAGAAACCCCGTCGCACCGGCCGTGCCTGCCGACATCGCAGCGGTGCTGCGGATCACCGTGAGCATCGGCGCGGCGGACTGCGACAACCCGCACCGCGATCCATGGAAGGTGTTGATGACCGCGGACCGGGCGCTATACAAAGCCAAGCAGACCGGCCGCAATCAAGTCTGCCTCGAACCGGCATAGGGCGCACATGTACCTGGATGTCAGCACGCTGCTGGGTCTGCTGGTGCTCATCGCGCTTGCCGCCATCGGCTGGTTCTGGAGTGACAGTCTGCGCGCCCGCGAAAGCATGACCGCGGCCTGCACGCGCATCTGCCGGGACATGCACCTGCAGTTTCTGGATGAAACCGTGGCGCTGGCGCGCCTGCGCCTGGCACGCGCGCCCAGCGGCAATCTGACCTGGCGGCGGCTGTATGTGTTCGAATTCAGCGAATCCGGAGCCGACCGCTGGAAAGGCCGCGCCCAGCTCATCGGCCGGCGGGTGGAATCGGTGCAGCTCGACAACCCGCAAGGCGTCACCATCCTGGGCGGTGCGCATCCGGCCTCCTCCGCACTCGTGGTCAAGGGCAGCGACGACCCGGGTGGCGAACACCATCGGCTGCAATAGCGGCCCAGGTTGTTCCCGCGCGCCGGGTCGTCTAATATCCGCCATCCTTTCGAGCACGCCGTTCGCTTCACCCACACTGGAGTATCCACATGGCCGGACCGACCAAACTCAGACGTGATGCCGGTGTCATCGGACTCTTGTATGCCAGCCTGGGCGCCATGATCGGCTCCGGCTGGTTGTTCGGACCGCTGCATGCCGCCCTGCAGGCCGGGGTCTGGAGCGGATTTTCCTGGGTGATCGGCGCGATCGCGGTGCTGTTTCTGGCCTTCGTGTTCGCCGAACTCTCGACCATGTTCCCCAATTCCGGCGCGCTCGTGCACATGACGCACGTGAGTCACGGCGACCTCGTGGGCAAAGTCTGGACCTGGATTCTGTTCCTGGCCTTCGTATCGGTGCCGCCGGTGGAAGTCACCTCGGTGGTCACCTACGCGAACAATTACATCCCCGGGCTGATAGACCCGACCAACGGCATCCTGACCCATCTCGGCACCGTTGTCTCAATCATCCTGCTGGCGTTCGTGGTGGTGCTCAACTTCCTCGCGATCCGCATCGTGGTGACGATCAACAGCGTAACCACCTGGTGGAAAGTACTGATCCCGCTCGCGACCATCGGCATTCTCATGGCCTATTCGTTTCATCCCGGCAACTTGACGGCGCACGCCGCCAGCACTCCCATCAGCGGCATTTTCACCGCGGTCGCCACCGCCGGCATCATTTTCAGTTTCTTGGGATTCCAGCAGGCCATCGCATTGGCCGGTGAGACCCGCCATCCCGGGAAATACATTCCCATCGCACTGATCGGATCGGTAATCATTTCGATGCTGATCTACATCGGCCTGCAACTGTCATTCATCATCGCGCTCAAGCCTACGGACATTGCCGGCGGCTGGGAACACCTGCAGTTCAGCGGCATGTTCGGACCGCTCGCGGCCATCGCGGTGGCGGTGGGTGCATTCTGGTGGGCGGTGATTCTCTACATCGATGCTTTCGTGTCGCCCATGGGCACGGCGTTCATTTACGTCACCGCGAGTCCGCGCATCATCATGGCGGCCGGCGAAATGGGCAATGCGCCCAAACAGGTAATCAAGCTCAACCAGCAGGGCGTACCGTGGATCGGGCTGATCGTCACCTGGATCGTGGGCGTGATTTTCTTCTTCCCGTTCCCGTCCTGGCAAAAACTCGTGGCCGCGGTCTCGCTGATTACCGTGCTCTCTTACTGCATCGGCCCGATCATCCTGCTGCACCTGCGCCGCACGCTGCCGGGTTTCCAGCGTCCTTTCCGCCTGCACGGGGCCACCGTGGTCTCCACCATTGCCTTCATCTTTTCCAACTGGATCATCTACTGGACCGGGTATGAAACGGTAAAAGTCCTCTTCAGCCTGGTGGCCGTGTACGTCATCGTTTACCTCATCTGGTACTTCATCAAACGCAAGCCCTTGGCGCAGCTCGGCTGGCAACAGGCTTGGTGGCTGCTGCCGTATTTCATCGGCATGTGGCTGATCAGCTGGCTCGGCCCGGGCGGCGACATGGGGGGCATCGACCTGTTCGGCTTCTTCACCGGCATGTGGATTCTGGTGATCTTCAGCCTCATTATCCTGTGGCTCGCGGTGATATGCGGGCAAGGCTCGGAAGCCGCGCAGCGGGCTGCCGACCAGATCAAGGATCTGGGATCCCGCGGCATGGAGACACGCAAAGATGCCGGCCGCGGTGCCGAGGAAATGATTTTCTAGACGGCGCACACACGCGCAAAGATGCCGGCCTCGCGCCGGCATCTTTTTGTGCGTCAATCGGCCGGCGGCGAACGCCGCAGCCGTTTTTTGTCGCCCTGCCGGTGCTTGTGCTCAAGCCGCCGCTGGCGCGAGGCATGCGTCGGTTGGCTGTGCCGCCGCGGTTTAGGAATTGCCAGCGCCTGCCGGATCAGCGTCTGCAGACGTTCCAGGGCATCCGCGCGGTTGCGCTCCTGCGAACGGAAACGCTGCGCAAACACGCTGAGTTCACCCGCTGAATTTACCCTGCGACCTGCAAGCTTGAGCAGGCGCTTGCGCACCGGCTCCGGCAACGCCCGGCTGCGCACGACATCGAAACGCAGTTCGACCGCGGTCGCGACCTTGTTGACGTTCTGACCCCCGGGTCCGGATGCGCGCACAAAGCGGAATTCCAATTCCGCATCCGGCAGCCGCACGCCGTGCGCAATTTCAAGCCGGCGCCCACGCGTCAGATGCGCGTCTCCAGCTCGATAATCCGGCCGAGATCAATACCGAACTCGCGGGCATCCACCACGCGCTTGATGGACCATTTGGGCTCGCTGTCGTCGCGCGCAGTCGCCGCCAGGTTTACCAGCGGACGTCGTTCATAGGGCTTGCCATTCGCATCCCGAATGAGCATCACCACCGGATGCAAGCGGCTCCCGGGATTGGTCGACATGACGATGCCAAGTATGCCCCGGTTCAACTCCACCAGACTGCCGATGGGATAGATACCGATGCAACGGATGAACTCCTGCATCAGATCCTCGCCGAAATCGCGTGGTCCCCAATTGAACATCATGTTGAGGCCGGTGTGCGCCGGCACGCCTTCGTGATACACGCGGTTGCTGGTGATTTCATCGTACACGTCGGTGATCGCCACGATGCGCACGTGCACCGGAACCTTGTCGCCCTTCAGACCGAATGGATATCCCTGTCCGCCGATGCGTTCGTGGTGCAGCTGCACGATCTCAAGGGCCTTCTCCGACAGCTCCTTGTGCTTGCGCAGAATATTGAATCCATCCACGGGATGCTTTTTCACGACATCGAATTCGTCCTGGCTGAGCAGACTGGGCTTGTCCAGAATCGAGACCGGTGTACGCATTTTGCCGATATCGTGCAGCAGCGCGCCCAGCGCCAGCTCGATGATGGAATCCCTGGACAGGCCCAGGTGCACGCCAAACACGATGGCCAGGATGCAGGTATTCAGGCAATGCGAAACCGTGTATTCGTGCTTGGTACCGAGGTTGGTAAGCCACAAGGCCGCGGCCGGATTGGCCGTGGCCGTATCTACCAGTTCCAGCGTGAGAATGCGGGTTTCGCGCACATCTGCACCGCGCCCAAGACGCACTTCGTTCAGCAGCCGTTGCACGTGACTGGACAGGTTGCTGCGCGTGACCAGCGCCTTGCGCATGTCGTGCCGAAAGCCCTCGTGCCCGCGCCAGGCCATCTTGGCCAAGTCGGCAGGCATCCGGGGGACGGATTGCGATGACGGCGGCCTGGAGGTAGCGGTGACGGCAGGCCCATGGGTTCCGCGGTCAGCGGTCGCACGCCCCCGGGCCTCGTCGATGTACACGAATTCGCAGGTTTTCTGGAGCGTGTCCAGCTGCTCCTGGGTCTCCAGCAAAAATCCCTGAAACGGGAATGGGCTCTCCAGCCACGGCCGGTCGAGCGCAGCCACGTACGTGCCCAAGTGCAGGTCCGAGACTGCGAGCTTCCTCATGGCGCACATTATGCCAGTGGCTCCGGGCTGTAAGGCGGGTACCGGCAACACATACGGGGGGGCCCAAAGCGTCGCCACTGGTTCCCGGGGTCGGAGCAGGATAGAATTCCCTGCCTTTTGGCAGGCGGCCCGGACCCCCCGGGGTAGACGCCTGTCCGGAACGGATGGCATGAGATTTGGCAGGGATAGACGATGCCGGGTTTCCGTCAACGCGGGTGGCTACCCTGCGTTGTGGATGCGGGGAGGTCGAATCCAAAGGCCGGCCCGAAGTCATCGCTGTTTTACAACATCAACTTGTTACGGAGTACTCGAGATGAAACGTCAGGTATTGGTTGGTCTGATTGCCGCTGCGCTGTTCGCGTTTGCGGGTGCGACTCTGGCCCAGGCTCCGGCTGCCAGCACCGCCCCGGCGAAGAAGGAAGCAGTCAAGCATGAAATGAATCACAAGAAGATGGAACATCACAAGAAGTGGACGAAAAAGAAAGCCCACCACAAGGCCGTGAAGAAGGAAGAGACCAAGGCCCCGGAAGCCAAGACCCACTAAAGCCTACGGGCTTCGCTGGGAAAACGGCGGGAAAGCTGATTTCCGGCCGTTTTATGCAAAAAGGCGCGGACACCACCAGTCCGCGCCTTTTTTTATCCACCGAACCGCGCTCACGGCGATCCAGCCGTGGGAAATGCGTTGCGGATCACGCCCACGACCACACCTTCCAGCGCCAGTTCCGCACTGCCGGCGTCTACCACGATGGGCTGAAAATCGGGATTTTCAGGCAGCAGCCAGACTTGCGAACCCTTGAGCCGGTAGCGTTTGACCGTTACCTCATCGCCCAGTCGGGCCACCACAATCTGGCCGTTGCGCACCTCGGGTGAGCGATACACGGCAATCAGGTCCCCGTCGAGAATCCCGGCGTCGCGCATGCTCATGCCACGCACCCTGAGCAGGAAATGCGGTTTGGGGTGGAACAGGTGCGGATCAAGGCGAACGTGCGCCTCGATGTGCTCTTGGGCCAATAAAGGCCTGCCCGCCGCTACCCGGCCGACTACCGGGAGACCGGGAGGATCGGTAATTCGGATTCCCCGGGCAGCGCCGGGCAGTAGCCCAATAATACCCTTTCGCGCCAG
>DATEJV010000025.1:0-2793 GCA_035277745.1 Gammaproteobacteria bacterium
CTGATGAGGGAACGGTGCAGTTGCATCACGCGCCTCCCTTGCCGGAGGTCGCAGCGGGCGGCGCAGTCAGCGTCGTGGCGCTGGCGGCTGGACTGCGCGCCGACGCGCCGGACGCGGTGCCCGCGGCCGGTGCCGGCCGGAACGGCTGGCCAAGCTGCACGGTCACGCTGCCGTTGCGCGTGTCCACGATCACTTTGTTGGCATTGGCGAGAATGTCTTCCATGGTGTTCATGTAGAGTTCATCGCGCGTCAGCGCCGGCGCTTTGCGATAGGCCGCGAGCACCGCGCCGAAACCCGCCGTGACCGCCTGCGCCTCACCGACCAGCGTGGTGCGATAAGCCTCGGCTTCCTTGATCCTGGAGTCGGCCGCGGCCTGTGCCTGCGGCAGCAGGTTGTCGGCATAAGTGTGCGCGGCGGTGGCGGCCTGGCTTGCGTCCTGACGCGCGGTCTGCACGTCGGCATCCGCGTTGCCCGCGGCTGCGGGCAGGCTGACGCGCTGGAAGTCGAGCTGGGTCACCGCGATGCCGGACGTATAAGCCTGCAACGCCTGATCGAGGCGCGTACGCGCATCCGACTCCACCGCGTCGCGCTGGTCGCCAAGAATGCCGGTGAGCGTAGTGCGCGCCACGGCGCTGCGCACCGCGGCATCGGTGAGATCACCCAGCAGCGCCTTGGCGCCGGCGCCCGGTTCCTGCGGCGTGGCTGCCAGCGAGGCGCTGCCGAAAAGAAAATCGGAAAGATTGATCACGTGGTAGCGCACCAGCGCGTCCACCACCACCACGTTACCGTCGGACGTGAGCAGGCGCGTATAGGTGTGCGTGTAATTGCTGCCTTCCGCACCGTGCACCAGCAGCACGCGGCCCACCGGCCAGGAGATCTGCCAGTGCAAGCCGGGTTCGACGCTGTTCTCGAAACGCCCGAAGATGAAATTCACGCCGCGGTCACCGGACGCCACCCGATAGAATCCGGACAGCAGCCAGGCGATGATGATCGCGGGCACCAGCCACCACAGAACGGCCACGTGGAATTGGCGCGGACGCCCGCCGCGTTTGCCGCCGAACAGGCGGCCCAGCCGCTGTTGCAGGTTCTTCAGCGTGCGCTCCAGATCCGGCGGACGCTGCTGCGTGTTCCAGGGATCCTTGTCGTTCCCCGGTTCTTTCCACACCATAACCCCGTGCTCCCCGTCGCTTGTCAGCCACCCAGCAGCGAAGGCTCCAGGCCCTCGCGCTGGCACAGGCGTTGATACTCGCTGCGCGGCAATTCCACCTGCAGCAGGTAGCCGCCGCCGTCTCCCGGCCGTTCCTCGCGCACCGCGCCGGCGCGGAAAAACGCGGCGCGCGCACGTGCACGCGTCGGCGCCAGCTCCAGCCAGCCGCGCACGGTTTCACTGCGCAGGCACACGCCAATCGCCGTGCGCAACGCCTCCAGGCCGGTGCCGCGCGCCGCCGATACCCAGATGCGCCGCGGCCTGCCGTCCGGGCCGTATTCCACCGCCGGCGGCTGCCCGGTCATGTCTATCTTATTGAATACTTCGAGCTGTGGCACCTGCTGCGCGCCGATTTCCCCCAGCACCTGATTCACGGTCTCTATATATATGTCGCGCTGCGGGTCGCCGGCGTCCACCACGTGCAGCAGCAGCGCCGCGTCCGCGGTTTCCTGCAGGGTGGAGCGGAACGCCGCCACCAGATCGTGCGGCAGCTCGCGAATGAATCCCACGGTGTCCGCGAGCACCGCTTCCCGCCCGGAGTCGAGCGGCAGACGCCGCAGGGTGGTGTCCAGGGTCGCGAACAACTGGTCGGCCACCCACATGTCGGCACCGGTGAGTGCGTTGAAAAGCGTGGACTTGCCGGCGTTGGTGTAACCCACCAGCGAGACCGTGGGCACCGCGCGCCGCCGGCGCGTGCGCCGGTTCTGCTGATGCTGCGCCCGCGTACGTTGCAGGCGCCGCGCGAGCTGCTGGATGCGCTTGCCGATGAGGCGGCGGTCGGTTTCCAACTGGGTTTCGCCGGGACCGCGCAGGCCGATGCTGCCGCCGCGCTGGCGCTCGAGGTGCGTCCATCCGCGCACCAGGCGCGTGGCCAGGTGGCGATGCTGCGCGAGCTCGACCTGGAGTTTGCCTTCGAAGCTGCGCGCGCGTTGCGCAAAGATGTCGAGGATCAGGCCCACGCGGTCAAGCACGCGGCAACTGAGGAATTTCTCGAGGTTGCGCTCCTGGCTGGGCGAAAGCGCGTGATTGACCAGCACCAGGTCCGCGTGCGTCTCCTGCACCCTGGCGCGCACCTCTTCGGCCTTGCCCGCGCCGATGAAGAAATGCGGTTCCGGCACGCGCCGGTTGCCGGTGACCACGGCCAGCACTTCCGCGCCCGCGGCTTTGGCAAGTTCGGTGAATTCCTGGAGCAGTTCCCTGCCGGTGGCGGAATCGAGGTTGAGGTGAACCAGAACGGCGCGTTCACCGCCCTTGGGACGCTCAAACAATGCGTCGCCCCGGCATGTGTCAGGCAGCGCTCTCGCCGCCGCTTTCTCCGCCGCCGGTCTCCGGCATCATGCTGACATGCCGGCTGGGCACCACGGTGGATACCGCATGCTTGTACACCATCTGACTTACGCTGTTCTTGAGCAAAATCACGAATTGATCGAAGGACTCGATCTGTCCTTGCAACTTGATGCCGTTGATCAGATAGATGGATACCGGAATCTTGTCGCGGCGCAAGGTGTTGAGAAAGGGTTCTTGCAGAGACTGACCTTTGGTCATGACTCGCCTCCTCGTTGTAATTATGTCGGCCGCTGTATGTC
>DATEJV010000026.1:0-4220 GCA_035277745.1 Gammaproteobacteria bacterium
CGTTCGGCGAGATCAAAGGCCGCGATTGCCATGTGGAAACATTCGCCCGGATCGGCGGGAAACAGCAGCACGTGGCGGGTGTCGCCGTGCGAGGCATAGGCGCAGAACAGGATATCGCACTGCTGGGTGCGCGTGGGCATGCCGGTGGAAGGACCTACGCGCTGCACGTCGAACAGCACCGCGGGAATTTCGGCGTAATAGGCGAAGCCGATGAACTCGTTCATCAGCGAAATGCCGGGACCGCTGGTGGGCGTGAAGGCGCGCGCGCCGTTCCAGGCCGCGCCCAGCACCATGCCGATAGCCGCAAGTTCGTCTTCCGCCTGCACGATGCAATACCGGTGCTTGCCGGTCTCCGCATCCACGCGGTAGCGCTCGCAGTATTCCTTGAATGCGTCCATGAGTGACGTGGACGGCGTGATCGGATACCAGGCGCCTACGGTGGCGCCGGCGTACACGCAACCGAGTGCCGCCATCATGTTGCCGTCCACCATCACGTGGTCATCGGTCTTGTGCATGGCTTCGAACCGCAGCGGCAGCGGGCAGCTGAAATGTTCCCGGGTGTACGCATAGCCCAGCTCGATGGCCTTGAGATTGCCGGCAATCAATTTCTGCTTGTCAGCGAAGGTTTCCTTGAGCAATTGCTCCACCACCTGCATGTCGAGTTCCAGCAGTGCCGCCAGCGCACCCAGATAACATACGTTTTTCATGAGCACGCGGGCGCGCACATTCTCGAACTCGCCGTTCACCAGCTGTGCGAACGGGATGCCGATGACGGTCACATCCTCGCGCACCAGTTGTTTATCGCGCGGCCAGGTGGAGTCATATATAAGATAGCCGCCGGCGCTGACCTCGGCCAGATCGCGCGCGTAGGTCTGCGCGTTCATCGCCACCATGAGGTCCACGCATCCGGAGCGCGCCAGGTAACCCTCGCGGCTCACGCGGATCTCGAACCAGGTGGGCAGGCCCTGGATGTTGGAGGGAAAGAAATTCTTGCCCACCACCGGGATGCCCATGCGGAAGATGGCCTTCATCAACAGACCGTTGGCGCTCGCCGAGCCGGTGCCGTTGACATTGGCGATCTTGATGACGAAATCGTTGACGCGCGCGTTCATGCTCAGGCACGCCTGCGCTGCGGCACCGCGGCCGGCGGCAGCTCACCGGCATAGGGAATCTTCAGCGTGGATTTCTGCATGTCCCAGGCCGCCGTGGGGCAGCGCTCCGCACACAGGCTGCAGTGCACGCACTGGTCTTCATCCTTGACCATGACGCGCCCGGTTTGCTTGAGCGGCGCCGACACATACAGCGGTTGCGTGAGGTTCTCGGCCGGCGCCTTCAGGCGTTTGCGCAGGTCGGCTTCCTCGCCGTTCGCGGTAATGGTAAGGCAGTGCGTGGGACAGACATCAATGCAGGCGTCGCATTCGATGCACAGCGGCGCGAAGAATACCGTCTGGATGTCGCAATTCAGACAACGCTCCACTTCCACTTCGGTCTGCTCGGCATTGAAGCCCAGTTCCACTTCGATGTTGATCTTCTTGAAGCGCTCCTTGAGGCTCACGTGCGGCACTAGGCGCCGCGCGGAAGGGTCGTAGCTGTTGCTGTAGCTCCACTCGTGGATGCCCATCTTGGTGCTCACGAGGTGCATGCCGTACGCCGGGCGTACGCCGATGTCCTCGCCACGGCAATATTTGTGAATCGAGATCGCCGCCTGATGTCCATGCTCCACCGCCCAGATGATGTTCTTGGGACCGAAGGCCGCGTCGCCGCCGAAGAATACGCCGGCGCGCGTGGACTGCATGCTGGTCTTGTCCACCACCGGCACGTGCCACTCATCGAGTTCAATGCCGAGATCGTTTTCGATCCAGGGAAAGGCGTTTTCCTGGCCAATGGCAAGAATGATGTCGTCCGCGGGGAAAAACTTCTCGCCGGTTTTCCTGGATTTGAGTTTGCCGCCTTCTGCGTGATATTCCAGCACCTCGAAGTTCATACCCCGGAGGCGGCCGTTCTCGATCACAAACCCCTTGGGTGAGTGGCACTCGACCATCTCCACGCTTTCCTCGACGGCCTCCTCCAGTTCCCAGTCGGAGGCCTTGGTCAGGGTGAGCGGCTTGCGCGCCATGACCTTCACGTCGTTGGCGCCGATGCGCAGCGCAGTGCGGCAGCAATCCATGGCGGTATTGCCGGCGCCGATGATAAGCACGCGCTTGCCCACCGAATCGATATGCCCGAAGGCCACGGATTCCAGCCAGTCAATGCCGATATGCACGTGCGCGTCGTCGGCGTGGCGGCCGGGGATCTCGAGGTTCTTGCCGCGCGGCGCGCCGCTGCCCACGAACACGGCGTCAAAACCCTTATCGAGCAGCGCGCGCATGCTCGCTATCGGCGCGCCCAGCTTCAGGTCCACGCCCATGTCGAGAATCATGTTGATCTCCTCCATGAGCACCGCCACGGGCAGGCGGAAAGCGGGAATGTTGGTGCGCATCAGGCCGCCGGGCTCGCGCTGCTTTTCGAACATCGTGACCTGGTAGCCGAGCGGCAACAGGTCGTTGGCGACCGTAAGTGATGCGCAGCCCGCACCCACGCAGGCAATGCGCTTGCCGTTTTTTTGCTTGGGAACCTTCGGCAGGCGCGCGCGGATGTCGTCCTTGTAATCCGCAGCCACGCGTTTCAGCCGGCAGATGGCCACGGGCTTTTCGTCCACGCGACCGCGCCGGCAGGCGGGTTCGCAGGGCCGATCGCAGGTGCGCCCCAGGATGCCGGGGAACACGTTGGATTCCCGGTTGAGCATATAGGCGTCGGCAAACCGCCCCTGGGCGATCAGCCGGATGTATTCGGGAACATTGGTGTGGGCCGGACAGGCCCATTGGCAATCCACGACCCGGTGAAAGTAGTCGGGATGGGTGCTATCAGTAGGTTTCACTTGGACTCCGGAAACACGCCGTACCTGCAGGTCGGCGCGTGGCGCGCCCGCCTACGCCGTGAAGCATAGCCCAGCCTGCTGAAAATGGCAGCCACGGGCACCGGATTCGTTGAAACTGCGCCGGCCACCGGCGCGCGGGGACCGTGGAGCCATCTCTCAGTGGCCGTTCTCCAGCCGGACGGCCCCGGGCAGAACAGTGGGGTGTTGGTGGCTGACGCGCTTTTGATCGTACATGGAGCGGTCCGCGACATGCAGTGCGATGTCCAGCTGCTCGATGCTGGTGAACTCCGCGGCGCCGACGCTGGCGCGCAGCTCGAGTGACGCGTCACTGTCGGCCAGACGCAGCGCCGGGGCGCTGGCGATGATTTCCCGGATACGCGCCGCGGCCGTGCTGACCACCGCGCGCGGCATCACCACCAGGAATTCATCGCCGCCCATGCGGTACAGCTTGTCGGACGGCCGCAGGCCGGCGCGCAATACCGAGGACAGATGCCGCAAAAGGGCATCGCCGTGCTTGTGGCCATACGCGTCATTCACATCTTTGAGATTGTCCACGTCTAATGCGACCAGCACGCCGAAACTGCCCTTGGCATCTTCCAGCCCGGTGCCCTCACTGAACGCGCGCCGGTTGTAGGCGCCGGTGAGCGCATCCAGATACGACTCGCGCAGCAATTGTTCATGCGCCACGTGTAACTCCCGGTGGGCGGTGTCAATCTCACGGCGCATGTCCTCAAACAGCACCAGCACCATGCCAAACGCCAAGAGCATATCCAGAATCAGATCCAGATAATTGTTCGGACCATTGAGCAGCGCTCCCAGGGCCACGGTAGCATGGACCCCGGGTACCACGGCATTGACCAGCGCCAGCAGATAGGCAAGCCACAGCAGCGACGTGGCCGCCAGCACGCTGCCGGCGATGCGTGTGCCAAGACTGCGGCGCGGTTTGGGCAGCGTGAGCATAGCAACCGCGCAAAAGACGAACACCAGCAGATTGCACAGTCCCTGCCAGAACAGGATGGACTGCAGGCTGGAAGACGCGACCACGGATGCCAGCGCAACCGCGCCCACGCCGGCCCACAACCAGCGCATCACACTCAGCGGCGGATGCGCCACTCCCTTGAGGTACAGCAGCGTGCCATGCAGCAGCAGCAGCAAGAACGCGAGCTTGCCGAACTGATAGATGAAATTGCAGCCCTTGACCCACCAGTCGGTGCCCGTGCCCTCAACCGTGAGCAACGGCAGCAGGTTGTAGCGCAAGGTGAGCGCGGCCAGGCCGATGGCGAGCGCGACCCAGGCGCTGCTC
>DATEJV010000027.1:0-5983 GCA_035277745.1 Gammaproteobacteria bacterium
GCCGCCGGAACCCCCTGCGCCTGAAGCCGCGAGCAGCCGTGAACGCCTGCTCACGGCCGCCAAACGTCTCATGGCCGAGGAGGGCTACGAACGGATCTCCACTGCCGCCATTGCCCGCGAGGCCGGCACCTCGGAATCGCAACTGGTGCGCTACTTCGGCACCAAAGCGGGGCTGCTGGAGGCAGTGTTCAATGAAAGCTGGGCGCCGCTGAATCCGCGCATCACGCAACTCGTAGCGGCCTCGTCTACGGCACGGGATGCCGTCATCAAGATTCTTTCCGCCATGATCGGGGTCTTCGACCGCGACCGGGATATGGCCCGGCTGCTGTTTTTCGAAAGCCGCCGCCTGAGGGGTGACAATGGCGAGATTCGCCTTTCCCAAGGATTCCTGGATTTCGCCGCGCTGGTGGTGCAACTGATAGAACGGGGCCAGAACGACGGCAGCTTCAGCAAGGCGCTGAAGCCGGTGGCGGTGACCTCTGCCCTGCTGGGCGCGGCTGAAGGCATGATCCGCGACCGCCTGTTGGCCACCTATCAGGGCAAACCCGCACCGTTTCCCGAGACGCAAATTCGCGTGGTGTTCGAAGCCATCGTGTCAGGCCTGGGTCCGTAACAAGACGCGTGGCAATCTTCACCCGCTGACGTGCAGTTGCACGTGCAATCTCTGACGACTACGCCGCGCTGGTGCGCAGTGCGGATGAATTGGTCGCGCATAAAAAAGCCACTTCCCGGTCGTCCGGGAAGTGGCTATAAGTCCCGCGCCCGCAATCAATGCCGGCCGGAGCCGTGCGAATTCAGAAATACGTATGTCAGCGCCAGGTTGGTGGCATTGAGAGTGCCGATGCCGGCGCCGTTGTCGTAGCCGGGTATGCCGTTATAGAACCAATTGTCACCGGCGGTGATGTCGTTGAATGGCGTGTACTTGCCGTAGCCGAACACCGACTGCGCGGTGTAAATCACCGGATTCAGCAGGCCGACGCGCCCACCCGCCGCCTGGCTCACCAGCGCGGTGATGCCGTTCAACTGCGGTGCCGCGAAACTGGTACCACCGAAGAACGTCGCGGCGCAGCCGGGATTGGCAGGCTCCGGAAAGTCGGTGCAGTCCACCAGCACGTAGCCGGTCTGCGGATCGGCATTCAGCGACAGGTCCGGCAGATTGCGGCCCGCAAAGCCCGCCGGCAGCGTGAGCAATGTCTGCGGCGGCGTGCCGGTCAAACCGAGTGCCGCGCAAGCCCCGGCAGTGTTGCATGTCAGGCTCTGGCCCGGTTGCGTCTGAGTGATGCCGGACGTGAATTGCTGGTAATACGGCAAGGGCCAGAAGGAACTGACGCCGCCACCGCCACCGCCGAATTCGATGCCGCAACTCACGGGATCAAACCCCAAGGCCGCGCAAAGCCCAGTAAGATAATCCCAGCCCCATACTTGCTCTTGTGGAATGTTTATGTCGAAGGTGGAACCATCCGGCAACAAATATTGCTGCAATCCTTTCTGGGTGGTGCCGCCCGCCGCAGTGATATACGGATCCGAAGCCGGATAATCCACGCTCAATTGCGGATTGAAGTCCGGCACCGGTAAATCGCGGTTCACGTCATACGCGCCGGAATCGCCGGAGGCGGTGAATACCGACTGACCCTGAGCCGCGGCTTCCATCAACGCCTGGTCTATGGCCAGCATCTGGCCGGTGAAGTCCACACCGCCGTTGGCAGCGGCGAAATAGAACTCTTCCGGCAAACCCCAACTGATGGACACGGTGTCGGCCACGTTGTCCGAAGCGGCGGTGTAGAACAAATCAATGAAGCCATTGTTGGTGTTGGGGGCAATGTACACACGCACGTCCGCCTGCGGCGCGAGCCCCCCGGACTGTTCCACATCCAGCGAGGTTTCATCGTCGCCAACCCCCGCGGCCACCCGCGTGCCGCCGTCCACCATGACTTTGGTGATACGGCCGGGTTTTACCTGGAGGCCGATATCCCGCCAGTAGGCCATGACATCCGCTCTGCGAAAATTGGCCAAGGTCATGATGCCCACGGTCTGGCCCTGGCCTTTGATGCCCGCCTGATACAGCGGATTGACCTGGTAGAAATTCGCAACGTCGCCCACCGTGTAGTCGCCGGGAATGCCGGTGGCCGTGCCGCTCTGCGGCCAAGTCGCCGGCGGGTACTTGCCTGCTGGCTGACCCGGAACGCCGACCGCAGGCAACATGCGCAGGTTCATCGGATGAAAGCGGCCGGACTGACTGTCGAGTCCCGGCACGGCCAGCACCAGCCGGGCGAAGCTGCCGGGCAGGCTGAAGTTTGCGGACGGGCGATGGAACCGCTGACCATTTTTCAGGTAGTCATGCAGTTGCGTCGAGAATGCGGCATTCAACTGCGCCGCGGTACCCGTCACCGTGATGTCCAGATTGTCGGCGTAGATTTTGTTTACGCTGATGCCGAAGGATTGCAGATAATTCACAAACTGGCGAATTTCGCTGTCCGGGGGTGCGTAGCGCGCGCGGAACTGCTCCACCGTCAGGAACTGGTGGAAATGCGGATCGCCGGGCGTGAGCGTGGCCTGCACATAATCCGCCAGCCCCCGCGGGTCGGTGACATTCAGAATGATGGAAGTGGTGATGGTGTTGGACGCGGCCGTGGGCCCGGCATCCATGGGTGGCGTCGCGTTTGCGGAAAAGCAAACGCCTGCCACCAGGCCCAACGCTACCCCACTAGCTGTGCGAACTAATCTGTGCCTGGAAAACATGCGCTTACCCCCGGAAAGTAAAAACCGCCTTAATTACACGCGGCAACCCGTAGTGCAATCAAAACATTATTGATTTTCTGTGCGCTCGCTCCGTGAGAGAGAGGAACAGGCCGTAATGCCAATGCCCGGGTACGTATCGGCCACGCCGGTCAGGACCGGCTGTCGAACGCGCGTGCCGAGTGTGCTGTTAGGTTTAGCAGATAAACGGATTTTTTCAACATGAGAACGCCGTTACACGTTCAGGAGGTGCCGCCTACCGTCAGTTCATCCACCCGGATCGTCGGCAGGCCCACCCCGACCGGTACGCTCTGGCCTTCCTTGCCGCAGGTGCCCACGCCCTCGTCCAATTTCAGATCATTGCCGACCATGGACACGCGCGTGAGCACGTCCGGGCCGTTGCCGATGAGCGTCGCGCCGCGCACCGGCCGCGTGACCTTGCCGTTCTCAATCAAATACGCTTCGCTCGCCGAGAACACGAACTTGCCGTTGGTGATGTCCACCTGGCCGCCGCCAAAGTTCGCCGCGTACAGGCCCTTGTCCACCGAGCGGATGATTTCCTGCGGATCGTGCGGGCCGGCGCGCATGTAGGTATTGGTCATGCGCGGCATGGGCAGATGCGCGAAGGATTCGCGCCGGCCGTTGCCGGTGGGTGTCGCACCCATGAGGCGCGCATTCAGCTTGTCCTGCATGTAGCCTTTGAGAATGCCGTTCTCGATCAATACCGTGCATTGCGCGGGCGTGCCCTCATCGTCCACGTTCAGCGAGCCGCGGCGATCGGCAAGCGTGCCGTCGTCCACCACGGTGCAGAGTTTGGAGGCAACCTGCTCGCCGATGCGGCCGGCGAACGCCGATGTGCCCTTGCGGTTGAAATCGCCTTCCAGGCCGTGGCCGATGGCTTCATGCAGCAGAATTCCCGGCCAGCCCGGTCCGAGCACCACGGTCATGCTGCCGGCCGGCGCCGGGCCGGCCTCCAGATTCACCAGCGCCTGGCGCACCGCCTCGCGCGCGAGTGATTTCGCGCGCTCCGCTTCCAGG
This sequence comes from Gammaproteobacteria bacterium, assembly GCA_035277745.1. Classification (GTDB taxonomy): domain Bacteria; phylum Pseudomonadota; class Gammaproteobacteria; order Natronospirales; family REEB76; genus REEB76. The sequence continues at coordinate 3,775 of DATEJV010000027.1, forward strand.
AAATATCCGTAGCCGAAGCGCCCGCCGGCCCCTGCGTAGCCCTGCTCGCGCCGACCGTTCGTCTCCGCGATCACACTCACATTGAAGCGCACCAGCGGACGCACATCGGCCGCGAAGGTGCCGTCGCTCGCGGCCACCAGTATGACTTCGTGCACGCCCGAGAGGCTCACCATCACCTGCTTGACACGCGCATCGAGGCGCCGCGCTTCGCGGTCCACGTCTTCCAGCAGCCTGACCTTGTCCTCATCCTTGAGCGTCGGCAGCGGATCGAGCGGCGCATACAGCCGCGGCGGCGCGGCCGCGCGCCAGGCCTGCAAGCCGTTCTGTCCTCCGGATTTGGCAATCGCGCGCGCCATGTCCGAGGCACGCGTCAGCGCCGGCAGCACGATTTCGTCGGAATAGGCAAAGCCGGTCTTCTCGCCCGACACCGCGCGCACCCCCACGCCCTGCTCGATATTGTGCGAGCCTTCCTTGACGATGCCGTCTTCCAGCGACCAGGACTCATGACGCGCCAACTGGAAATAAAGCTCGGCATCGTCCACGCGGTAGCGCAGCATGTGATCCAGCGTGCGCGCAATGGCCGGCTCGTCGAGCCCGCCGGGCGCGAGCAGGTTCTGCCGGGCTATCTGCAGCGGATTTTCCATGGATGGCTTGTGCAAGCGTTGCCTCTTTAATATGGGAATTTCATGTGCGCCGGAGGCTACTGCAGCCGGCGGTGCGCAAGCACCGGGAAGCGCTGGCGCAAACGCTGTTGCGCCGCGCCATCGATCGTCGCCATGACCACGCCGGGATCGCGCGTCCGTTGCGCCAGCACCTCGCCCCAGGGATCCACGATCATGGAATGGCCCCAGGTCTCGCGTCCGCTGGCGTGCCGGCCGGTCTGGGCCGCGGCAATCACGAATGCCAGGTTTTCGACACTGCGCGCGCGATTGAGCAAATCCCAATGCTTCGCGCCGGTGGTGCGGGTGAAGGCCGAGGGCACGGCGAACAGCGTGGCACCCTGTGCGGCCAGTTCGCGGTACAGTTCCGGAAAGCGCAGGTCGTAGCATACGCTCAGGCCCAGCTTGCCGAACGGCGTGTCCGCCACCACGGCGCGCGCGCCGGCCAGAATGCCGCGCGACTCATGATAGGACTCGCCCGCCGCATTCACCGTGACATCGAACAAGTGCATCTTGTCGTAACACGCGACGCGCTCGCCGTCGGGATTGTACACCGGACAGCGTGCGTACACCTTGTCCTCGCCGGCCAGCACCGGAAGGCTGCCGCCGACGATCCACACGCGCAGATTGCGCGCCTTGTCAGCGAGGAAATCCTGGATGCGGCCGCTGCCGTCGAGTTCGCCGGCCGCGAGGCGTTCGGCGTCAGTGCGCGCCATGAGCGCGAAATTCTCCGGCAACACGATCAATTCCGCACTCTGGGCCGCGGCCTTGGCCATGAGCTTGCCGGCTTCGCGCAGATTCACCGCGACGTCGGCGCCGGAATTCATCTGGACGGCGGCGACTTGATGCATGGTCACGGCGCGACTTCCAGCGTCACCGAGTTCTCGTCCTGGCCGCTGACCTGCTTCACGATGTCCGCGCCAGGAATGCCGAGAGACACCAGCCAGTCCTGGACCTCGCTGGCCCAAAGGCTGCCCATGTCGTCGCCAGAGTGCAGGATCACGAGCTTGGCGCCGGGGTGCTTGATCCAGTCCTGCACCGCCGCGCGCACCGGTGCCATCTGCAGCATGACCTCACCGCTGCGCGGCTGCATCCACATTTCCGGCGTGATGGTATAGCTGGCGGCACGTGCATCCAGCGCCGCGGTGAGTGCCGCCGCAAATATCAACAGGCTGATGAATCGCGGCATGCGGGGTGCGGCTCAGGGTTTGGCAGGAGCGGGTTTGGGCGGAGCGACGGCCGTGAGTTGGGGATTATCCCACGTTCCGGAAAGGTGGTAGCGGGTTTCCCCCACCGCCGACAGCGGTTTCTTGAAAATCTCGGTGAGCAGGAACACCACCGCGCCCACGCCCACCCCGCCGGCAAGCGCACCGATGACCGGCAGGGTGGAGCCCACGCTCGGCAACACCACCACCGCCTCGTCAAAATCATGGCTGACCAGGCCGGTGCGGCCCACCATGTGGATCTTGGCCGCGGGTCCGGAAACCGTGAGATCGCTGGTGTACGCGTCGCCGTTCTGGATGGTGAACGTGCCCTCGATGGAATCGTAG
>DATEJV010000028.1:0-16966 GCA_035277745.1 Gammaproteobacteria bacterium
AGCATGGGCGAGCCGTGGGAGATGAACAAGGAGGGCAGTTTGGGCATGGACATACTGTGGGACTTGGCAGCGGTGGATTCAAGTCCGCAGGATTTGGAATTTGGGTACCATGTAGGGCAGATTTATTTGTCGCCCCCACGGAGGGGCGGGGTCCAGATTTTTGCATCACTGGGTTCCCGCTTGCGCGGGAATGACAATGAAAAGCCGCATGCTTTCGCAGTTCACCCGTTATTTGACTGGGGGGTACCCGTGGTTCACATTTTGTTGATAGTACTGGACCTGGGCGGCACCTGCGTGTTTGCCATCAGCGGTGCGGCGGCCGCGGTCAAGCACCGGCTCGATATCTTCGGCGTAATGGTGCTGGCGTTTGCCGCCGGCAATGCCGGTGGCATTACCCGTGATCTGTTGATCGGCGCGGTACCACCGGCGGCGATTGCCAACTGGAGCTATCTCGGCGTATCCATCCTGGCCGGTTTGGCGGTGTATTTCTGGTATCCGCTGATCGCGCGTCTCAATAATCCGGTGCTGTGGTTCGACGCCGTGGGTCTGGCGTTTTTCGCGGTGGCCGGTGCGGAGAAAGCGCTTGTGTACCACCTCAACCCCGCAATGGCGGCACTGCTTGGCATGCTGACCGGTATCGGCGGCGGCATGCTGCGCGACGTGCTGGTCAATGAGATTCCCACGGTGTTGCGCGCCGATCTGTATGCGCTCGCGGCGCTGGCGGGTGCCGTGGTCGTGGTCGCGGGCCACCTGCTGGGCCTGTCTGCGGTGGCGATGGCGGTCGTGGGCGGGCTGTTGTGTTTCGTGCTGCGTTTCATGGCGATACGTTACCGCTGGCACTTGCCCGCGGCTCGCCATCCGGCCTTGAAGGCGCCGCGCAGTCCGGAAGACGATCGCGGCCGCTGACGCGGGCGCGTGTGCAAACTTTCAGGCCGTTGGCAGCCACGGTGACGGTTGAGATCCGCCGGTTTTCAGGCTGCCGTGCGGCAGGTCAATGGACTGCCTGCACGCTGACCGGTTCACTCTCATGCGCGGACACGGGTGCGCGCGCCGGGACCGCGTTTTCGGCCAGCGCTCCCGGGCCGCCCGTAGGCTCGGAATAAATCGGCCGTTTCATCAGGAACACCAACGGCAGTGCGATCACGGACAACATGCTCATCAGCAGGAAATCGTTGTTGAAACTGATCATGGCGGCCTGCCGATTGATGACGTCGTTGAGGGCGACGAGACCGTGGGTACTGTTGAGCGTCATTGGCGCCGGGAGTGCCTGCAGCACCTGACTGTAAGGGGTAATGCGGCCGCCGATGACCGCGTGATTCACCTGGGTGTAACGCGCCAACAGGGTAAACGCGATGGAAATGCCCAAGCTGCCTCCGATGTTGCGGATCAGGTTATACACACCGGTACCCTCGGTGCGTTGCTGCGGTGGCAGCGTGGAGAACATCACGGTGGTGAGCGGCACGAATACCTGGCCCATACCCACGCCCTGCACGAAGCCTGTCCAGATGAGCGGCCAGATCCCGATCTGGGTGTCGAAGCCGCTCATGAAATACGTGCCCAGCGCCATGATGATGATGCCGGCGGCCATGTTGAAGCGCGGATCGATTTTGGTTGACATGCGGCCCACGACCATCATGGAAATCATGGTGCCAATGCCGCGCGGCGCGAGAATCAACCCGGTGAGGACCACGGGGTATCCCAGTACGTCCTGCATGAGTTGCGGCAGCAGCGAAAGCGTGGAAAACAGCGTCACGAACACGATGAAACCGATAGTGTTGCCGACTATGTAGTTGCGGTCGCGGAACAGGGTGAGGTCAATGTAGGGGTGGTCCTTTCTGTAACTGTGGGTGAAGAACAGCCACGTGCCGATGACCACCAGCCCGAACTCGATGAGGATTTCCGCGGAAGTGAACCAGTCCTTCTGTTCCCCGCGGTCGAGCATCATCTGCAGCGCTCCGATGGCGACGCTCAGGAACAGGAAGCCCCAGCCGTCGAATTTGCGCGCAAGATTGATGGCGGTCTTCTTCACGTAGGTGAGCGTGAGCAGGATGGCGAGCGCGCCGATCGGGATATTGATGAAGAACACCCAACGCCAGGAATAATCTTCGGTGAGGTAGGCGCCGAGCACCGGCCCGATGATCGGGCCGAGCATCAGGCCGATGCCGAATATCGCCATGGCCATGCCGTGCTTTTCGCGCGGCCAGGTATCCAGCATGATGGCCTGCGAAATCGGCACCATGGCGGCGCCGAACAGGCCCTGGATGACGCGCAACACCACGATTTCCGCAAGCGAGGTGGCCGTGCCGCACAGAAACGAGGCGCACAGGAATCCGATCATGCTCACCAGATACACGCGGCGGCGGCCGAAGCGGCCTGCGAGCCAGCCGGTGGGCGGGGTCATGATGGCCGCGCCGATGATGTAGGACGTGAGTACCCACGAAATCTGATCCTGATCGGCCGACAGTGAGCCCTGCATCTCCGGCAGCGACACGTTGACGATGGTGGTGTCCAGCACCTGCAGCAGGGTGCCGAGCATCACCGCGAGCGTGATCATGCCGGTATGGGTTTTGTTGGCAGCGGCGCGGAAAATCATGTGGCAACGCTCAGTCGGCCACCACCGGACGGTGGGGTGTCTCGCCCGGGACGGCTTTGGGCGGGCGCATCAGCAGCACCAGTGGAATGGCGGCGAGGCTCACGATCATCATCAGCTTGAAATCGTTGTTGAAACCGATCATGGCGGCTTGGCGCGTGACCACGCCGTTGAGCATCGCCAAATCCCGCGTGTTGTGCAGGTTCATGGTGGCGCTCAGCGGCGAGAGCTGCAGGGCCTGACTGTAAGGGGTGATGTGGGTGGCGAGCACCTGATGGCTGATCTGGGTGCTGCGCGACAGCAGCGTGAAGGCGATGGAGATGCCGAAACTTCCGCCGATGTTGCGAATCAGGTTGAACACGCCGGTGCCCTCGGTGCGCTGTGCGGCGGGCAGCGTGGCAAACGCGGCGGTGAACATCGGCACCATCACCAGGCCGATGCCGATGCCCTGCACGAAGCTCGTCCAGGTGATGAACCAGGTATCCACCTGGGTGTTGAAGTGGTACATCTCGTAGAGCGAGAACGCCAGGATCACCAGGCCCGTGAGCATCACCAGGCGCGGGCTGAATTTGCTCGAGAATCGCCCCACCAGCACGAATGAAATCATGGTGCCGACGCCACGCGGCATGAGCACCAGCCCGGCGATGATGACCGGATAGTCCAGCAGGTTCTGCACGAACGGGGGGATCAGCGCCATGATGGCGTACATGCACAGAAACAACATAAACCCCAGCACGTTGTTGAGCACGAAATTCCGGTCCTTGAACAGGCTGAGATCTATGTAAGCGTTCTTCTTCCTGAAGGTGTACACAAAAAACAACCACAAACCGACGAGCACCAACGCCAGTTCAATGATGGTGCTGGCCGCATTGAACCAATCCTGGCGCTCGCCGCGGTCGAGCATCAGTTGCAGTGCGCCTATGGCCACGCTCATGAACAGGAAACCCCAGGCATCGAAAGTGCGGATTTTGTTGAGCACGGTTTCCTGCACGTAGGCGAGCGTCATGAGCACCGCCACGACGCCCACCGGGATGTTGATGAAGAATACCCAGCGCCAGGAGTAGTACTCGGTGAGGTACGCGCCCAGCACCGGGCCGATGACCGGACCGAGCACCACGCCCACGCCGAAAATCGCCATGGCCTGGGTGTGCTTCTCGCGCGGCCAGGTGTCGAGCAGGATCGCCTGCGAGATCGGCACCATGGCGGCGCCGAACAGGCCCTGGAGCGTGCGCAACAGCACGATTTCGGTGAGCGAGGTGGCGGTGCCGCACAGGAACGAGGCAACGACGAAGCCGATCATGCTCGCGATATACACGCGCTTGCGCCCGAAGCGCCCCGCGAGCCAGCCGGTGGGCGGCGTCATGATGGCCGAACCCACTATATAAGAGGTAAGCACCCAGGAGATCTGGTCCTCGGTGGCGTTCAGGCTGCCTTGCATGTTGGGCAGCGCCACGTTGGCGATGGTGGTGTCGAGCACCTGCATGAAGGTGCCGAGCATCACCGCGAGGGTGATCATCGCGGTGTGCGGCTTGCCGCCGGCGGAGCCAGGCAGACTGAGATTCATGACTTCAGGCCTTGGCGGGGGAAGCGCGCCGCAGCACGAAGCGCTCCACCGCCTCGGCGAAACCGTCATGGTTGTTGTCCGCGGTGATGCGTCGTGCCGCGCGCTTCACCTGCGGATCGGCGTTGCCCATGGCGATGGATAGTCCCGAATGCGCGAACATCAACACGTCATTGGGCATGTCGCCGATGGTGGCGATCTCGTCACCCGCAAGCCGGTATCGGGCTGCAAGGTATTTTGCCACCGCGCCCTTGTTGGCGTCGGGGTGGGTCACGTCGAGGTAATAGGGCTGGGACGCGGATGCGGCTACATGCTCACCGAAGCGGTCATGCGCCTCGGCCGCGGCCCGGGCCACCGCGTCACGGTCATCGCTGACGCCGACGATTTTCAGCACGTCGTCAGTCAGCCGGTCAATGTCGCGCATGACTTTGGGCTGGAATTGCACGGTAGCGGCTTCGCGTTTGACGTGTGAACCGTCCGGATCGGGAACAAACCAATCGGTGCCGCGGTATATCCAGACGTCGAGCTTGAACGTGCCCATGAGCTCGGCGATGGGCGCGACCAGAGTTTGCGGTACGACGCGCTGTGCAATCACGCCCATGTCGGGCGTGACGAGCGCACCGCCATTGAACGCCGCCAGGGGCATTTCCAGATGCAGGGGTTCGACGAGCATTGCCATGCCGAGCGGCGGCCGCCCGCTGGTGACGCTGAACAGGATGCCGGCCTTATGCAGCGCATGCACCGCGGCGATGGCTCGGGGCGTCAGGATTTTTTCCGGCGTGACCAGGGTGCCATCCACGTCGGCGAGCATCAGACGGATTGCAGGGGAGCTCATTGGATGCCGGAGCAGGCGCGGCGCACGCTCACTAATTGCTTGCCATCCTGGCTTTGGGCGCGCCGCCGAACAGGCTGTAGTGCGTGTCAATGGTGACTTCCGCACTCATGCCGGCGCGCAGATCCGGGCCGTCCGTACTGGTATCAATCAGGATGCGTACCGGGATGCGCTGCACCACTTTCACCCAGTTGCCGGTGGCATTCTGCGGCGGCAGCACCGAGAACACCGAGCCGGTGCCCGGCGAGATGCTCACCACCGTGCCCTGCCATTGGTGATGCGGATAGGTGTCCACGCTGATATCTGCGCGGTCGCCGACCTTCACGTGAGTCAACTGGGTTTCCTTGAAGTTGGCATCCACCCAACGCTCACCGCTCATGACCAGCGCGAACACCGGGCGGCCGGCGGTGACTACGTCGCCGGGCTTGACGCCGACGAGTGTGACCACCCCGGCGGCGGGCGCCTTGATGGTGGTGTAGGAAAGTTCGAGCGCGGCTTGATCGCGCGTCGCGAGTGCCTGCTGATAGGCAGGCTGTTGCGTGATGGGCTGGTCGGCGTTGCCGCCCAGATTGGCCTCGATCTGCGCTATCTGGGCCCTGGCGGCCACGGCTTTCTGTTCTGCCATCGTGAGATTGGTCTTGATATCATCCAGTTGCGCCGCAGGCACCACATCTCTTTTGGCGAGATTGGTTTTGCGCTGTACCTCGCGCTGCAGGAAGGCGACATTGGCCTGCGCGGCCTGGAGTTCCGCTTGTGCGGCGTGCAGCGCCTGGGTCTGGGCGCGAATCTGATCGCCGACGGTTTTCAGTTTGGCGTTGTCCACATCCAGCGCCAGCTTGAAGGGCGCGGGATCGATCGCGAGCAGCACCTGGCCTGGAACCACCGCCTCGTTCTGGACGACCGGGACCGTAATCACGCGCCCCGAGACCTGCGGCGTGACGCTTACCTGATTGGCATACACGTAGGCGTTGTCCGTGCTCACATAGCGTGAGGTATGTGCCCAGTACCAAAGGCCGAGAAGAATAATGATCACCGGCAGGGCCACCATGAGCAGCAGACGGCGCAGGCGCGAATTGCCCAAAAGATTCTTGAAATTAGCCATGTGTTTTGACTTCCAAGGTGGAGGCTGGCAGAATGGACTGGACGGTCTAGTCTAATTAGTTGAGAATTTCATGTCAAACCCGAGCTGTCAGAGAGGGCCGACCTGCGCTTTGCTGGGATGGAATGCCGCCGCCGTGATTTTGGCCGGAATGGCACTCATGCCATCCGCATTGGCCGGTACGTTGCGCCAGGCGTTTGTCCAGGCTTATGCCAGCAATGCGTCCATCCGCGCCGGCGAGGCCGAGGTGCGTGCCGCGGGTTTCGGCGTGCAGTCGGCCCAGGCCGGGTACAAGCCGCAGATCAATTTCGAGGCGGGGATGGGCACGGCCCACAATGATCTGGCCTCGCCGTTATTCCCGATCAGCACCTATCCGCAGAATACCCGCACCGCCGGGTTGGTCATTACGCAACCGCTGTACACCGGCGGGCAGACTTCATCACAGGTGAACGCCGCGCGCGCGGTCCAGTCCGCGCAGCAGGCGAAACTGAGCGCCATCGAAGAGCAAGTCTTCATGCAGGTCGTGCAAACCTACAGCGATGTGGTCCGCGACCAGGCGGTCGTCAAGTTCGATCAGAACAATCTTGTGGTACTCAACCAGCAACTGCAGGCCGCACAGGCGGAATTCCAGAATGGCGAGGTGACGCACACGGATGTCGCGCAGGCCGAGGCGCGCGTGGCAGGCGCACAGGCCGCGCTGATCCAGGCGCAAGGCTCGCTGACTGAATCGCGTGCGGCGTATCTGCGCGTAGTGGGCGCCGAGCCGCAGGGACTTGAACAGCCGTCGTTGCCCGTACCGCTCCCTGAAAGCGAAGCTCAGGCCGTGCAACTGTCCGCGCAAAACTTTTCCGTGCTGGCGGCGCGCTTTGCCCAGAACGCCGCCGAGCAGCGGGTGCAGGCGGCGGCCGGCCAACAGCGCCCGCAAATCGCGCTCACCGGCCAGTTGCTCGAAGCGCGTGATCCGGAAATCGGCTTCAGCCGCATAGACACCCGCTCCATCATGCTGACGCTGTCGGTACCGATCTATTCCGGCGGTGCTCTGAGCGCGCAAAAGCACGCTGCCGAACAACGCGCCGAGGCCAGCCGCGACGATCTCGTGGACGCGCAGCGTCAAGCGCAGCTCGAGGCGATCAATGCCTGGCAGGCGTATCAGACTGCCAATGCCAGGCTGACCGCGATCCAAAGCCAGGTGCAGGCCGAGGAGATCGCCGCGCGTGGCGTGCGCGATGAGCAGGCCGTGGGCGAGCGCACCACCATTGATGTGCTGAACGCCGATCAAGAACTGTTGAACGCGCGCGTGGATCAGATTCGTGCGCAACGCGACCAGCTGGTGGCTGCCTATGCCCTGCAGGCGGCGACCGGCAAGCTGACCGCCGATGCCTTGAATCTGCCGGACGTGAGCAATGGCCAGCTGGGCGGCTGACCGGGAGTGATAAGCATGACTGTGGCAGCCGACAACCCCGGCAAGCGGGAGACGATTCTGGAAGCTGCGAGAAAGCTGTTTCTGGAGGTGGGCTTTGGCGCGGCCAGTATGGACGCCATTGCCGACGCGGCCAAAGTATCCAAGCAGACCGTGTACAACCATTTCGGCTCCAAGGAGGAGCTGTTTGCCGCCATGGTGCGCGAGACCTGTGACACCATGACGCTGGCCTTCGCCGAAGCGGCGAAAGACGGGAACCCGGAAAAAACCCTGCGCTCCATTGCAAGACGGTTCATGGACATGGTGTTTGACGAGGACAAGCTCGCGCTGCATCGCACACTCATGGCGGAAGTGTCGCGCTTTCCAGAGCTCGGCCGCAGTTTTTACCAATCCGGTCCGGCGGTCATCCGTCAGTTTCTGGCGGATTATTTCAAGGAACAGAACCGGCGTGGCACGCTCAAGGTGGACAATCCCCAGGTCACGGCCGAACAGTTCATCAGCATGGTCACCAGTTGCCGCCTGCGTTCCGAACTCGGGGTGGAACCGGTACCCAACGCGGAAGTCCGCGAGCAACACATCAACAATGCCGTGTCTCTGATCATGCGCGCCTGCGCGCCCTGAATCGGCGATGGCGCATTGATGCGCGATTTTTCCGGAAACTAGCCAAAAATGAAAAACCGGTTCATGTGTGCGGTTTGCGGCGTGCGTGTTGCGCGCGCGGCACGCACCGCGCCGGGTGCCGCGCTGGTGCTGGCGTTGACGGGATGTGCGGTGGGTCCGGCCTACAGGTCTCCGCCGCCGCCCGCGGTCAAGGCCTACACCGCCACGCCGGTTACCGCCACGCTGGCACCGGCCGCAGCGGCGTCCGGTGCGGTGGCGGATGGTCAGCACCTCGAATACGGCGGCGTGGTCAATGCGGAGTGGTGGAAAGGTTTCGGCTCATCCGACCTCGATCAGCTGGTGGCGCGGGCGCTCCGGAACAACCCCGACCTGACCGCTGCGCAGGCGACCTTGGAACAGGCGCAGTACAACCTCAAGGCCGCCAAGGCCGTGTTCTATCCACAGGTGTCGCTGGGCTTGGCCGGCGAGCGCACCCGGACATCAGGCGCCGCCAGCGGCGGTTTTGCCGGCGCCCAGCTTTACAACCTTTATACCGGTCAGGTGTCCGTCAGCTATTACCCGGACGTATTCGGGCTGAACCGCCTGGTGACGCGCGGCGCGCAGGCGCAGGTGGACGTGGCCCGCGATCAGTTGGCCGCGGCGCGTCTGACCATCGAAGGCAACGTGGTGAATACCGCGCTGGATCTGGCGGCGCTCAACGAGGAAGTTGCGGCTGCCGTAGAGACGATCAGCGATCAACGCCAGATTCTGGACCTCACACGCACCCAGTACCGCTTGGGCTCGGCCTCGCAGTTCGATGTGCTTACCCAGGATAGCCAACTCGCCTCAAGCGAGGCGCGCCTGCCGCAGCTTGAACAGGCGCGCGATCAGGCGCGGCATCTGCTGGCGACCTATGTAGGCGAATTTCCCTCCGCGGCAGGCGGATTATCAGTGCCGACGCTTGCCGATTTACACCTGCCAGCGACGCTGCCGGTGAGTTTGCCCTCTACGCTGGTGCGTGAGCGCCCTGACATCCTTGCCGCCGAAGCACAACTGCGTGCCGCCAACGCGCAGGTGGGCGAGGCGGTGGCGCGCATGTATCCGAACCTGGAACTCACCGGCAATTTCGGCGACCAGAGCAACAACGGCGGCACGCTGTTCAATCCCGCAAGCCGCATCTGGAACTTGGCCGCAAGTCTGGTGTTGCCGCTGTTTGAAGGCGGCGCGCTGCAGGCCCAGAAGCACGCGGCCGAAGCGGCGTATCAGGCCGTATTCGCCAATTACCAGAGCACCGTGCTGGGCGCCTTTCGCAATGTTGCCGATGTACTGCGTGCCCTGCAGCATGACTCCGCTGCGCTTGATGCCGAAGGGCGTGCTCTGCAGTCCGCGCAGCAGGCATTTGCGCTGGTGCGTGTCCAGTACCAGAGCGGCGCGGTTGATTACTTGAGCCTGCTTACCAGCGAAATGCAGTACCAGAATGCGCGCATTGCCTATGTGCAGGCGCAAGCGCAGCGCTATGCCGACACCGCGGCGTTGTATTTGGTGCTGGGCGGCGGCGCATGGACATCTTCCCGTGATGAACGGACCTGCGGAGAACAGCGATGCGCAAGCAACTGATAATCGTGATCGTGGCGTTGATTGTCCTGTTTGGCGGGCTGTTCGGCGGCAAGTTCTACGCCAATCATCGCGCCGCTGCAGCCGCGCTGCACCGCAGTTTCCCGCCGATTGCGGTGTCCACCGCCGTGGCACATGCGCAGCCCTGGAGTCCCGAAGTCAACGTCGTGGGCAGCCTGGAAGCGGTGGCCGGCACCGAAATCACCGCCCAGATTGCCGGCAACGTGACCCAGATCGCGTTCCGTTCCGGTGCGCGGGTTCGCAAAGGTCAATTGCTGGTGCGTCTGGATGATTCCAGTCAGCTCGCACAACTGCATGCGGATCAGGCCAGGTTGACCCTCGCACAAGCCACGCTGGCGCGCACCCGGAAACTTTACGCCGCACACGCCGCCAGCCAGTCGGATTTGCAAACCGCCGTAGCCAACGCCGCGGCCGCGCAAGCGGTGGTGGAGGGCGATCGGGCCACGCTCGGCAAATTGCATATCAGCGCGCCGTTTGCCGGCGTGGCCGGCATTCGCGCCGTGAGCCTCGGCCAATACGTATCGCCGGGTACAGCCATCGTGGATGTGCAGAGCTACGCGCCGCTGCTGCTGGATTTCTCGCTGCCGCAAAGCGCGGTGAGTGAAATCGCCTCCGGCCAGAAGGTGGATTTCACGGTCAACGCCTATCCGGGCAAATCCTTCGCAGGACGGGTGACCGCCATCGGTTCGCAGGTGGATCCCGTTACGCGCAACATCGCCCTGCAGGCCACGCTCGCGAATCCGCATGATTTGTTGCGCCCCGGCATGTACGGCAGCGTGCGATTGGCGGTCGGCCATGAACTGCATGGCGTGGTGGTGCCGAACACCGCCGTCAGCTACAACACTTTCGGCGACTATGTCTATGTGGTCGAGTCCAAGAACGGTCAATCGGTGGTGCAGCAACGCGTGGTGCAGGTCGGGGACCAGCGCGGCGGCCTGGCGCTCATCGCCGCGGGCCTGAAAGCCGGCGAGGTCGTGGTCACCGCCGGTCAGGAAAAGCTGCGCGCCGGCGCCACGATCGCCGTCAACAACAGTGTGCAACCCTGAGCCGCCGCGCACATGAAATTCACTGACATCTTCATCCGTCGGCCGGTGCTCGCGAGCGCGGTGAGCCTGGTGATCCTGCTGCTCGGCCTGCGCGCCTGGCTGGGGATGACGGTGCGCGAATATCCCACCGTGGTCACCACGGTGGTCACGGTGACCACCGCCTATCCCGGTGCGAGCCCCGATACCGTCCAGGCGTTCATCACTTCGCCCCTGCAGCAGGTGATCGCCAGCGCTCCCGGCATTGATTACATGACCGGCAGCAGTGCCCAGGGACTTTCGAGCATCACCATCTACATGCAACTTAATTACGATCCCAACGCGGCGATTTCCCAGATCATGTCCAAGGTGGACCAGGTCAAGAACCAGTTGCCGCCACAGAGCCAGCAACCGGTTATCAATGAAACTGTGGGCGGCAGCACCGCGCTTATGTATCTGGCATTCTCAGGCAAGGGCCTGAGCCAGCAGCAGATCAACGATTACGTGCTGCGCGTGGCCCAGCCCAAAATCCAGGGTGTCAACGGCGTGAGCCAGGCGCAGATCGTGCCGGCGGGCCTCGGTCCGAGCGGCAACGCCTTCGCGCTGCGCGCCTGGCTGAACCCGGTGGCTATGGCGGCGCGCGGCATCACGCCGGCGGACATAGCCAGTGCACTGCAGACCAACAACTACATTTCCGCCGTCGGCAGCACTCGCAATGCGCAAAAGCAGGTGACCATTACTGCGACCACCTCGCTCAACAATCTCGCGCAATTCCAGAACCTGGTGATCAAGAGCGTCGGCAACACCGTCATTCGTCTCAAAGACGTGGCCGACGTGACACTCGGCGCCGAAAACTACAATTCCGCGGTGTTCGCCGACGGTGTGCCGGCGGTATTCATCGGCGTGCAACCCGCTCCCGATGCCAACGATCTGGATGTCTCGGCCGGTGTGCACAAGGTGTTCAGCGAGTTGCAGGCGTCGCTGCCCCCCGGCATGCACGCCGCCGTCGTGGTGGATGGCAGCACCTATATCACGGCATCCATCCATGAAGTGCTCATCACCATTCTCATCACCCTGGCCGTGGTGGTAATCGTGATTTTCCTGTTTCTGGGTTCGTTGCGCTCACTGCTGCTGCCGGCGGTGGCGATCCCGCTCTCGATTGTGGGCGCCGGCATCATCATGCTGGCGCTGGGCTTCACCATCAACCTGCTGACGCTGCTGGCGATCGTGCTGGCCATAGGGCTGGTGGTAGACGATGCCATCATCGTGGTGGAAAACATTCATCGGCACATTGACGACGGCATGCAGCCAATCCAGGCGGCGCTGCAGGGAGCACGTGAACTGGCGAGCCCCATCATCGTCATGGCCACCACGCTGGTGGCGGTATTCATTCCCATCGGTTTCATGGGCGGCCTGACCGGCAGTCTGTTCACCGAGTTCGCCTTTACGCTGGTGGCGACCGTGGTGATCTCGATGATCGTGGCACTGACCCTGACGCCGATGCTGAGTTCCAAGGTGCTGCGGCATACGCCACCCAAGGGCCTGAGTCATTGGCTGGAACGCGGCTTTGCCTCAGTGCGCGATGTCTATGACCGCTCGTTGCATGCGGTGCTGAGCTTCCGCCCCTTGGTGCTGCTGGTGGCGGCCTGTGTGTTGGTGAGCATCCCGCTGATGTTTGTCTTCACCAAGAGCGAGCTGGCGCCGACCGAGGATCAAGGTTTGATACTGGTACAGGGCACCGGGCCGGCCACCGCGACTCTGGGCTATCTGGACAAGTACGCCATGCAAATCCGCAAGATTCTGCGGAGTTTCCCGGAAACCGCGCATGTCTTCCAGATCAACGGGATTTCATTTGGGGGTGGTGGCAATAACACGGTGATTGCCGGCAGCAACATGAAGGACTGGAGTCAGCGCGCGCGCACCCAGATGCAGATCATGCCGCTGGTGCAGCAGAAGCTGAATCAAATCACGGGTCTGCAAGCGGTGGCGTTCGCCAAACCCACGCTACCGGGTTCGGCCGGCGGCCTGCCCATCCAGTTCGTGCTGACCTCCACGGCCGACTATGCGCAGATCAATGCCGCCGCCGGCAGGCTGATCGGAGCGGGCATGCAGACCGGCCAGTTTGCGTTCCTGACCACCGACCTGCGCTATGACAACCCGCAGATCGTGCTGGACGTGAACCGCAATGTCGCCGCCAATCTCGGCATCAGCATGAGCGCTATTGGTAACGATCTGAGTCCGCTGCTGAGCGAAAACTATGTCGGTCTGTTCGACATGTCCGGCCACAGCTACGAAATTATCCCGCAGGTGCCGGATGCCGCGCGTGCCAATGCCGATGCGCTGCGCGGTTATTACATCCGCGCCGCCGGCGGTCAACTGGTGCCGCTCGCCACCGTGGTGAGCATCAAGCACACGGTGCAACCGGAATTCCTGCCGCAGTTCCAGCAGCTCAATTCCGCCACCCTCCAGGGGACCATGGCGCCGGGCGTGACCCTCGGTCAGGCACTGGATACCCTGCGCAACCTCACCACCACGTTGCTGCCCAAGAGCTTCAGCTTTGATTACGCCAGCCAGTCGCGCCAGTTCATCCAGCAGGGCAACACCGTGATCTTCACCTTCGGGCTTTCGATCCTGCTGGTGTTCCTGCTGCTCGCGGGCCAGTTCGAGAGCTTCCGGGATCCGGTGATCGTACTGATCGCCGTGCCCATGTCGGTGTTCGGTGCGCTGGCATTCCTGTTCGCGGGTGCGGCGACGCTCAACATCTACACCGAAGTCGGCCTGGTAACCCTGATTGGCCTGATTACCAAACAGAGCATCCTGATTGTGCAATTTGCCAATGTGATTCAGGAGGAAGAAGGTCTGGACCGGCGGGCGGCGGTCGAGAAAGCCTCGAGCATCCGCTTGCGGCCGATCCTCATGACCACCGGCGCCATGGTGTTCGGCGTGGTGCCGCTGCTCGCGGCCACCGGCCCCGGCGCCGTGAGCCGTTTCGACATGGGCTTGGTGATCGCCACTGGCCTCACCATCGGCGCGCTGTTCTCATTGTACGTGGTGCCGGTGATCTACACTTACGTGGCCACGGCAAAACCGAAGAAAACGGCGGCTTCCGATGCGATTGCACATCGTTCGGGAGCCGACCAGGGCGCGGGGTTTTCCCCGGGTAGCTCGTAAAGGTAAAACACGCGCATTATGCCGGCATGGTTTGCTGCTTGGCCAACTTGCATCATGGGGATCATGCATGAATCTTGAATTCACCATTCCGCCACGCGCACCGCAGGATTTTGAGCAGGCGCTGGCCCTGTTCCGCGACCGGCGTTATCCGGAGGCGGAGGCGGTGTGCGTGGAGCTTCTCAGGCGTGAGTCCGGGCAGGCACACGTGCTGCATCTGCTCGGGTTGATTCTTGCGGACCGGGGCGACACGGCAAACGCATTGGGCTGTCTGGAGCAGGCGCTGAAACTGGACGCCCAGAACCCCAAGCTGCTCGGCGCGCACGCCCTCATGTTGTTTCGTGCCTGGCGGCTGGATGAGGCGGAAAGTACGGCGCGCGCGGCGCTGGCCCTGGATCCGCAACTGACCGATGCCGTGGATATCCTTGGCTCCATCCTGTGGCGGCGCGGCAACGTGGCTGCGGCGCGCGAGTGTTTCGAGCGCGCTTTGCAGCAGACCCCGGGGCATGCCGGTGCCTGGGGCAATCTTGCGTTGCTCAACGAACAGAGCAACCGCGTGGCCGAAGCCGAACGCATGGCGGAACAGGGGCTGGCGCTGCGTCCGCAGGACGTGATGTTGCGCCTGGTGCGCGGCCGCTGTCTGCGGCGTCGCGGTGAATTCCTTCAGGCGCGCGCGCAGCTGGAGCCGCTGGCGCAAGGCGGCACCGTGGCGTTGCGCCGCGATGCGGGTTATGAGATTGCGCTGTGCGCGGATGCGCTCGGCGCCGCGGATCTGGCCTGGGCGCACGCGGAGCGCGCCAACTTGCTGGCGGAGCAGGCGGCGCCGCATGCGTTCAAGGACGGGCAGGATTTCATGCTGCAGATCCAAGGCTTGTACGCGCGTTTCACGCCGGAGTGGGTGGCGGCGTGGCGGGCGCTGCCCGCCGCCGCCGATGTTCCGACGCCGGCGTTCCTGGTCGGATTCCCGCGTTCCGGCACCACGCTGCTCGACAGCATGCTGGAAGGGCACCCGGACATCACGGTGCTGGAGGAGCGCGCGACGGAACAGGCCATGGTTGCGACCCTGAATCAACTCCCCGGCGCGTACCCGGAGACCTTGAGAGATTTGACGCCTGAGCAACACGCGCAAGTCAGACAAAGCTATTTCAGTGCCGCGGCTCTCGCTGAGGGCGAACGTCGGCGCATCGTGGACAAATCCCCGTTCCTGACCGTGCATCTGGGAATGGTGCAGCGGATATTCCCGGGCGCCGCGGTGATTTTCATGCAGCGCCATCCCTGCGATGTGGTGCTGTCGTGCTTTCTGACCAACCTGGAGCTGAATTCCGGGACCGTGCATTTCACGCGCATCCACACCGGCGTAGAGCTGTATTGCAAGGTGATGTCGCTGTGGCAGCGCTATTGCGAAGTGCTGTCGCTGAATTGTCATCAGATCCGCTACGAGGATCTGCTGGACAACCCGGAGGCATGCTTGCGCCCGCTACTGGAATTCCTGGGTGCAAGCTGGTCGGCGGAGGTTCTGCGGCACGCCGAGCATGTGCCGGGGCGCGGCAACATCAAGAGCGCGAGTTATGCACAAGTGAGCCGCCCTTTGTACCAGAGTTCGCGCGATCGCTGGCGGCACTACCGGAAATACCTCGAACCGCATCTTGAGCAACTGCGCCCGTGGTGCGAGCGCTTCGGCTATGCGCTCTGATTGCCGGCGTACGGTCGGCACGCACGCGGATTGCGAAGCTCCGGTGGCGACATCCTCTTGATGCCGATGACCGGCGGCACTAAAGTGGGCGGCATGACAACAACAAGCCAGAACAGCGCCTACCCCGCACAATCCAGAGTTCCCCCTCCGCAGGACACATCTTATCCCGGCATCATCAGGCTGGCGGTGGATGCAAGCGACACCGCACAGGGCATTTTTCGCGTGCACGCAAACATTCCGGTCGCTCCCGGCCCGTTGACGCTGCTGTACCCAAAATGGATTCCGGGATTTCACGAGCCGGCCGGACCGATTGCCAAACTTGCGGGTCTCAAGATCGCTTCCAATGGCAAGCCGCTGGCCTGGACGCGCGACCCGTACGATGTGCATGCGTTCCACGTCGAGGTGCCGCGCGGCGTTTCCGGGATCGAGCTGGACTATCAATATCTATCCGCGCGCGGGCCGGGCGAAGGCCAGATCGAGATGGCCGACCACATGCTGAATCTCGTGTGGAACACGCTGGTCTTGTATCCCGCCGGGCATTACGCGCGCGGCATCCGCTTCCAACCCAGCGTCAAATTGCCGCCGGGCTGGCAGTTTGCTACCGCGCTCGAAACCGAGTCGCAATCCGGCGCGACCGTGGTCTTCAAGCCGACCGCGCTCGATATGCTGGTGGATTCGCCGCTGTATGCCGGGCGTTGTTTCAAGCGCGTGGATCTGGCGCCGGGCGCCAAAATACCGGTGCACTTGAATCTGGTGGCGGATGCGCCCAAGTATCTCGAAATCACTGCGCCGCAACTGCAGGCGCATCAAGCGCTGGTGACCCAGGCCACGCGCCTGTTTGGATCGCAGCATTATCGCCACTACGATTTTCTGGTGTCGCTATCCGAGCAACTCGGCCGCAAGGGCGTTGAACATCACCAGTCGAGCGAAAACGGCACGCACAGCGACTATTTCACGGAGTGGAACAAGCGCGCGCCGGAACGCGATCTGTTGGCGCATGAATACACGCATTCCTGGAACGGCAAGTTCCGCCGCCCGGCCGACCTGTGGACGCCGAACTTCAACGTGCCCATGGGCGATGCGCTGTTGTGGCTGTACGAGGGCCAGACTCAGTATTGGGGTTTTGTGCTGGCCGCGCGCTCCGGCCTGTGGACGCCGCAGGAATTCCGCGATGCGCTCGCGCTGGTCGTGGCCGGCTATGACCGCAACCGCCCGGGTTTCGGCTGGCGCAGCATCCAGGACACCACCAACGATCCGAGCATTGCACAGCGCGCGGCCCTGCCATATCGCAGCTGGCAGATGAGCGAGGAGTATTACAGTGCAGGTCAGCTCATGTGGCTGGAAGC
>DATEJV010000029.1:0-16687 GCA_035277745.1 Gammaproteobacteria bacterium
AAATTTCCGGCTGATTCAGTCGGTATCGAACTGTTCCCACCAATGCCACGGCGGTGGCACCGGTGTTTCTGGCACCGGCCTGGAGGCGGCCGCCGGCAGCACCCGGTACAACGCCATCGGGTCTTCGGCCTTCACGCGCAATACTTCCTCGAAATACGGCGCCTGCGGTGGCGGCAGGAACTTCATGTCGTCCGGTGGACCGCCTGGGGGCAGATACTTGGCGTTCACCAGTATGTAATCGCCGGGCCGGATCCGGCCATTGTGGATTTCCAGGTATAACTGGCGGCTGGAGCGCACGTAATCCATGGGCGCGCCCAGCACGTACAGCGTCATCGGCCGTGGCCACTGGAAGCTCACGATGCGGCCTGGCGCTTTGGCCACCACAGCCTTGATCTGGTCAAACCCCTCCAGTCCGCCGATCGTGCGGTCGTGAAACGGCAGCCATGCGATCACCAGGGCGCCGAAGAACACGATGAACGCGACGGCCCAGCCCTGTAACACGGCGCGAATCCAGACACGCCAGCGCGGGTCGAACAGCAGTGCCAAGCTCGCGAGCCCGAGCAGGGCGATGGCAGGCGCGGCCGGCATGATGTACTTGCTTTGCTTGGAGGCCGAGACCGAGAAGAACACGAAGGTGAACAGCGCCCACACCAGAAGTACGCGCCAGCGGAATTCGCGCAGATGGCGCAGCGCGAAATAAATCCCGAACGGAAACAGCAGCGACAGCGGGAACAGATCAATCCAAATGCTCTGGAAATACATCCACCACGGCTGCAGATGATCGAAGCCCACCAGGAAGCGCGTGAAATTCTGGTACACCAACACGGCGCGCACGAAATCCCAGCCCACGGTGAATCCAGCGGCGATATACCACGGCACGATACCGAGGAGTGCGAATGCAATACCGCGCAACGGTGCGAGCCGCCAGGCTTCGTGCCAGATCCAGCCCAGACATGCGCCCAGGCCGCGGCGCTCGCTCATCACCGGCTGGAAACTCAGGAACGCCGCCAGCGCGATCTCGATGGCCATGACCGGCAAGGTGATGGCCAGACCCACCGGACCTTTGGCCGCCGTGGCGAGCAGCACGCCCAGCCACAGCTCCCAGGGAAAACCGCGGCGCATCGGATCGGTACGCAGCCGCACGAATCCGGTGAGCGCGATGAGCGTGCCGAGGATCAGCAGGCTGTCGGACTGGGCAGTGAAGAAGTTGTAGAGAATCGCCGGCAATGCCGCGGCGGTCAGCGCCAGCAGCCAGCGCGGCCAGTTCGGGAACAGATCCTTCTGTAGGCGTGCCAGCCACCCTACCCACAACAGGAACCCGATGTAGCCCGGCAAGCGGATGGCGGCGAGCAGCGGCAGGCCCGCGGTTCGTCCGATGAGCGCCAGCCAGAAATATAGCGGCGGATATTCGATGTACGGGACGCCGTTCTTGATGGGTATCAGCCACGCGCCGTGCGCGAACATCTCGCGCACCGCTTCGGCAAAGCGCGGTTCCATGGAAGGTATGGGACCGTGGTTGAACAGTGCCACGCCGTAGATTACGGCGAGCGCAAGCAGCAACCAGTGCAGGGGGCTCAGGCGCTTGAGCAGATGCATGCCGGGAGCGTAATGGAACGGGGCTTCATCATAGCAACACTTTGTATGCCATCATCGGCGCATGAATTATCGTCACACCTATCATGCCGGCAATTTCGCCGACGTCTTCAAACACACGTTGCTGATAATTCTGCTGGCGGCACTGAACCGCAAGCCGACACCCTGGTGCTGTTTCGACAGCCATGCCGGCGCCGGCCTCTATGACCTGCAGGGCCCGGAGGCGCGGCGCGGTGGCGAGGCCGCAGGCGGTATCCACCGCTTGTGGCCCTTGCGTGCCGCAGCCCCAGTGCCGGTGGCGGAACTGTGCGCGGCCGTCACCGCGGTCAATCCCGGACTCGCACCCGGGGCGTTGCCGCGCTTTTATCCGGGTTCGCCGCTGATTGCGGCGGGACGGGCACGCCCGCAGGATCGCCTGGTGCTTGCGGAACTGCGGTCCGACGAAGCCCAGGTGCTACGCACGCGTTTGTGCCGCGATGCACGCGCCGCGATCCACACGCGCGATGGTTACGAGATGCTCAAAGCGCTCACGCCGCCTGCGGAGCGGCGCGGTCTGGCGCTGCTGGATCCGGCGTTTGAGCAACCCACCGAATTTGTGCACATGCTTCAGGCGTTGCGCGCGACGCACCGGCGCTGGCCGGAGGGTGTGTATGCGCTGTGGTATCCGCGCAAGGATGCACCGGCCGCCCAGCGTTTCGAGCGCGAGTTACGACGTGTGAAGTTGCACCGGATTTTGTTGGCCGACTTTCGCGTGGCCCCCGACGCTACGCCGGGATTCAACGCCTGCACCATGGCGCTGATCAATCCACCCTGGCAGAGCGAACAGGCCATGAAGATTTCCCTGGCGTTTCTGCGCGCTGCCTTGGCGCCGCAGGCCGGGAGCTATGGCCTGCGCTGGCTAGCGACCGGCGCCGTTGACAAGTGACCTTAGGTCATTGATAAATGACCAAAGGTCAGAGTGGAGACAGTCATGCATCCACACAATCGTGCGGTCAGTGAAGAGCAGAAAGCCGAACGGCGCAGCACCATCTTGCAAACCGCGCTCGCCGGTTTTGCCGGCGTCGCCTACGACGAACTCACCATGGATCACATCGCTGCCGATGCGGGTCTGGCCAAGGGTACCTTGTACCTGTACTTCCGCAGCAAGGAGGAAGTCTTCCTGGCGCTGTGCGAACGCGAATTGAGCCAGTGGTTCGACGATCTGGACACGGCACTGCAGACGCGGCGCGCGGAGATGAGCGTCAACAGTCTGGTTGCACTGTTCGCCGACTCGTTTGCCGGACGGCCGCAACTGCTGCGACTGCTTGCCATTCTGCACACCGGGCTGGAGCACAACGTGCACTACGCGGCCGCGCTGAGCTTCAAAACGCTGCTGAAAACCCGCACCGCAACGACCGGCGCGCTGCTCGAGAGTTATCTGCGTTTTCTTGTGCCCGGCCAGGGCGCGGCGCTGCTCATAAAAATTTACGCACTGATAATCGGCTTCGAGCACTTGTCGGAGCCCTCGGGCGTGGTACGCGAGGTACTCAAACAGCCGGACATGGAGTTGTTCCGTGTAAATCTGCAATCCGCCTTGCTCGACACGCTCAAGATCCTGCTCATGGGCCTTGCCTACGAGGCCAAGTACCGGCAGGCCTGAGCGTGCAGGAAATGGCCGCGGGCGTGCAGCGACTGACGCCGAGCGATTACCGACGCATGCGCTGGAAAAACGGCCGCGGCTGGACCACGGAGTTGGCCGTACATCCACGCGCTGCGCAACTTGACGGTCGGCCTTTCGCTTGGCGCGTGAGTCTCGCGGAAGTGGAAAGCGACGGCGAGTTTTCTGCGTTTCCCGGCTACGATCGCACGCTACTTCTGGCGGAAGGCGGCGGCATGGAACTCAGTTTCGCGGGCGCGCCGCCACAGCACATCGCACAGCCTCTCCAGCCGTTCAGTTTCAAAGGCGAATGGCGCACCCGCTGTCACCTGCTGAACGGTCCGGTGCGCGATTTCAACGTGATAAGTCTGCGCGCACGATTTACCCAGCGCATCGCGGTGCTGCGGCCGGCCGATTTACCCCTCACGCTGGCGGACGAAGGTCAGACCCGCCTGGTGTACGTCTTCCGGGGCGCGATGACGGTCGCCGGCGGGATTTTTTCTCCGGTCACGCTTGCGGCTGGCGAGAGCTTGCGGGTCGAGAACGACAATCCAGCCGGCAGATTCCAACTCAACTGTGAAGCCGCCGGAGCCGTGGCCGCGTTGGTTACCTTCACCGTCGTAACCGGAGTCACGGCTGAAAACTCCGGCATGGGAAACGGCGGCGTCTTATCTGACGATCCTGGCTTTCCAACTGCCTGATTGCCACCACTGCTGGAAATGCTCGGCGTGCAGCGCCCGGCTGATGTAGTTGCCTTGGGCGGTGTCGCAGTGCAGTTTGCGCAGCAGCGCCAGGCTGGCACGCGATTCCACGCCTTCGGCGGTAACCCGCAGGCCCATGTTGTGGCCGAGCTCGATAATCGAACGCACGATGGTTTCATCGTCACTGTTTTGGTTCATGTCCATGACAAACGACTTGTCGATCTTGAGTTCATCCACCGGCAGGCGCTTGAGTTGGGCCATCGAAGAGTAGCCGGTTCCGTAGTCGTCAATGGAAAGCGCGATCCCCAGCCCGCGCAGGCGGCGGAAGGTCGCCACGCTCTGGTTCACGTCTTCCATGATCGCGCTTTCGGTGATTTCCAGCGCCAGCAGCTGGGGGGCGCAGTGTGCGGCCCGCAGCATGAGTTCCAGCTCACGGGCAAAATTGCCCTCGCGCAAATCGTGCGCGGAAATGTTGATGGCCACACGCATGGCCATGTCGGCCTGCTGCCAGACTTTGGCCTGAGCGATGGCGCGACGAAATGCCCACTGCGTGACGGTACCGATGTTGCCGGTCTGTTCCAGCATGGGGATGAACTCGGCGGGCGGAATCAGGCCGTAAGCGGGGTGCTGCCAGCGCACCAGGGCTTCGGCTGCGACCACGGCACGGTTATCGAGACTGAGCTTCGGCTGATAATGCAGTTGCAGTTCGTTGCGGTTGATTGCGTTTTGCAGTTCCGCCAGCAGGCTCAAGCGCAGCAGGCTGTGGCGGTCCTGGCTGCCGTCGTAAATCGAGTACGGCAACCGCCGGCTCTTGGCCGTGCCCTTGGCCATGTCGGCATGACGCAGCAGCGCGCTGGCGTCACGGCCGTGATCGGGATAAATCGCCACGCCGGTGCCGGCGGTGACGTGCAGCGTCAGGCCCTCGGCCTGATGCGGTTCGCTGAGCGCCGCCACGATCGGATCCAGACGGGTATGCAGTTCGCTGACGGTGATGTTGCACAGCAGCAGGCCGAATTCGTCGCTGCCGATGCGCGCCACCACATCATCGTCGGCCACGATGGCGCGCAGACGCTTGCCGACCGCACGCAGCAAACGGTCGCCGGCATCGTAACCGAGCGAGTCGTTGATGTCCTTGAAGCGGTCGAGGTTCACGATCAGCACCGCGAGGCGCCGGTTGGCGGCATCCGGTTTGTCGATTTCACGCGCGATGTGTTTTTCCAGTGAAAAACGGTTCGCCAGGCCGGTCACCGGATCGTGCTCGGCGAGATGCCGCAATGAATGTTCGCGCTGACTGACGGCCGCCTGCATGCGGTTGAATTCGCGCATCAGCTCGCCAAGTTCGCCGCGTTGGCTTAATGCGATCGGCTCGGTGGAATTGCCGGTGGCCACCGCGCTCGCGTGACTTACCAGCAGGCGTACCGGCCGCACAATGTGGCGCGCCAGCAGCCACGCGCCGATCAGCGCGAGCAGCAATGCGCCCGCCAACACGCCGATTACCTGCTGCCACCACGAGCGATTGCGCACCATGGCCGCCGACTGCGAAGTCTGCAGCAGCACGCTTACCGGCGTGGCCGAGGCCGGCGAAAGCAAGGATGCCAAGCCGAGGTACTTGTCCCCGGCGAGCCGCAGCATGCCGTTGGCCGACGGCTCACTCGCGGTATTCAATTGCCGCTCGAGATCAGCGCGTGGCTCCGCAGGCAACGACGAGGCCACTACCTGCCAATGACGCGCGGCATCGCGACGCAGGAAAGTAACCTCGAGCGCGGTGCTGCCCGCCAGTTGTTGGGCGAGCGTCGCGTCGATGCGAAAGCCGAGATAAATCCAGCCCGCGCGGGTCGGCGCGTTCACCGGCGCGCCCGCCATCTGATACAGCATGCCGGCGTTGTCGAAGAACAGACTCCCCGAGCGGTCGTTCGAGGACAACTGAAAGGTCAGCGCCGGCAGGGCGGGATTGCCGGTTTCGGCGAGGATTTTGCCGTGCGTATCCACCACCACGGCCAGGTCGGCGCCGACCCGCTGCTGGCGGACGAGCAACGCATCGCGCAAACTCTTGGGTCCGGCGTGCAGGGCCGCCAGCAGGCCGAAGTCCTTGGCCAGGATTTGCGCATACACGTCCAGCGCCTGGCTGCGCGCCCGGAACTGGCTGAGGAAGATCTGCTGGCCCTGCTGCAGGCGTGCGTCGAGGTTATTGATGGTATTCGCACGCATGTACTGATAGAGCACGCCCAGGCTCAGGCACTCGACCAGCAGCAGCAGCCCCACCACCAACGCGAAGATCTTGAGTTGCAGGCTGTGCATTGTCTATTTCAACGCGAGGCGCACGAGTTGCTCGCGGCCGACGGTCGCGGTCACGTCGTCTGTCAATTCGTTGCGCGCACCGCTGTGCGGGTCGGCGTACCAGAGCTGCACGCGGTAATGCCCGGGCGGCAACTCGCCGAAGCGCAGGAATCCGTTATTGTCGGTCGTGCCAAAGACCGTGGCGTCAGTCACTATCATGTAGGCCAACATGGCGTTGTGAATCTTGCACCCGAGCGTAAGCACCGTGGGATGGGTCGGGGCGATCACGCGGCGGCTTTGGCCGGGTCGCAGTTGCAGGGTGAGCGCGGGCGCAGTGGAGAAGGAATAAATCTCGTGTTCCACGTCGTCGAGGTTGTTGAAAACCACGGTGCCGCCGCTGTGCACAATCTGTATGCGCGGCTGGAACTGGCGGTCGATCAGGTCCACGGTGTCTGCGCGCGTCGCGCGCAGCGTGCGGGTGTCCCTGCCGGTGTCGAGGGCTTGCAGGTAAACGGCGGCGTCGGCCAGCGGCGTGCCGTCCGCGCGCGTGGCGTATATCGCGAGCGCGGCACGTGGCGCCGGCTTGACCACAGCGGCCTGCCGGGGGATGAGCGGGAAGCAACCGGCCAGCAGCAGGCACAACGCGCCCGCAGACAGCGGCCGTGCTCGACTGCTGCACACCTGGAACAATACTGCCTTGACCGGTGTTCGCTTCATGCGCCCCATCCTGCACGCAGCGGTATAAACGATTACAAAAATGGGCCTGGAAGGACTCGAACCTTCGACCAAGGGATTCACTTATTCATGCCGTTTCCAGCATGCGTGGACTATCTCTTCACCCGCCGCAAGTGCGGATAGGGTGCGGGACGCTTCAACCTGTCATCAAGGGCACTTTAGCCCTCAGGTAGTCTCTGCACCTTCCGGTAGTGTACTGCCGGCTTGGCTCAGGGTTGCCAGCGGCGCTGCCGTAGAGGTTTCCCTGAATTCATCCCGTTTGCATCTGCGCCTCTCGACGCAGAGTCACCAGTTTTGATGAGTCCCCTGCTCTAACCAACTGAGCTACAGGCCCAACGTCTATACACCGAACCATCCTTGGTGGCTCGTCCAGGCTAACATCCATGTTAGCCGTTCGCCGGAGGCGAAGCGTCGCTTCGCCTGAAATCCCCGGCTCACCCCCTGCTCTAACCAACTGAGCTACAGGTGCGTACACAAATCTTAACAGCGGTGGTAGTAACCATCCTTGGTGCGCCCGCCAGCTGCGACCTCTTGTCGCGTCGCGCGGTCGGAGTGCCATGTCCCCGGGATGGCACTTGAAGACGCCGGAAGACACCGACCGTGCCCAACTTAACTACAGGACCAACATCTATACACTGAACCATCCCTGGGGTTTCGTCCACTTCAGCATTTCTGCCGGTCCTGGTGGCTTGTGCCGCTCGTCCCTGCCCTGGCCAAACAGGCTGCACGCCGTGTCCAACCCGGCCAGTCATATAAAGCAAAGGCCGCGCGAACGCGGCCCCTGTCATTAGTACACTACCCTTGCCCTCAGGATGAAGATTCGTCTAGGAAGCTGCGCAGTTGGTCGGAACGCGACGGATGACGCAGCTTGCGCAGCGCCTTGGCTTCAATCTGACGGATGCGCTCGCGCGTGACGTCGAACTGTTTGCCGACTTCCTCGAGCGTGTGATCGGTGTTCATGTCGATGCCGAAGCGCATGCGCAGTACCTTGGCTTCGCGCGGCGTGAGGCTCGCCAGCACCACATGCGTCTGCTCGCGCAGGCTCTCATTGGTGGCCGCGTCCACCGGCGAAGTCACCGAGGCGTCTTCGATAAAGTCCCCGAGATGGGAGTCCTCGT
This sequence comes from Gammaproteobacteria bacterium, assembly GCA_035277745.1. Taxonomy (GTDB): domain Bacteria; phylum Pseudomonadota; class Gammaproteobacteria; order Natronospirales; family REEB76; genus REEB76. The sequence continues at coordinate 8,061 of DATEJV010000029.1, forward strand.
CGTCGCCGATCGGTGTTTCCATGGAAATCGGTTCCTTGGCGATCTTCAGCACCTTGCGTACCTTGTCCTCCGGCATTTCCATCTTGACCGCCAGTTCATCCGGGGTCGGCTCGCGGCCCATTTCCTGCAGCAACTGACGCGAAATGCGGTTCAGCTTGTTGATGGTCTCAATCATGTGTACCGGAATGCGGATGGTGCGTGCCTGGTCGGCGATCGAACGGGTGATGGCCTGGCGAATCCACCAGGTTGCGTAGGTGCTGAACTTGTAGCCGCGCCGGTATTCGAACTTGTCCACCGCCTTCATCAAGCCGATGTTGCCTTCCTGAATGAGATCCAGGAACTGCAGGCCGCGGTTGGTGTATTTTTTGGCAATCGAGATCACCAGGCGCAGGTTGGCCTCTACCATCTCCTTTTTTGCACGGCGCGCTTTGGCCTCGCCAATGGACATCTGGCGGTTGATTTCCTTGAGTTCCTGGATGGAAAGGTGCGTGTCCTTTTCAATTGCCGTGAGACGGTGCTGGATGCGCACCACGTCGGGTTTCTGCCTGGCCAGGGCGGCCGACCACTTGCGCTTGGATTTGATCTGGCGGTCCAGCCAGCGCGTGTTGGTCTGGTTTTCCGGGAAGCTCTTGATGAAATCCTTGCGCGGCATGCCGGCCTTGGCGACGCACAGGCTCATGATTTCGCGCTCGTGCGCACGCACGGTGTCCACCATGTGGCGCAGGCCGCGGATGAGCATTTCGGTCATGCGCGGCGTGAGCTTCAATTGCAGGAACGCGTCCACCAGCTGTTTGCGCGCGCGCGCGGTGCTCTTGTGGGCGGTGCCGTGCTTGAGGATGGCCTTGACCGCCTTGTCGTGCAGTTTCTTCAGCTGCACAAAGCGGCGCGCGGTTTCTTCCGGGTCGGGGCCCGTATCCGCGGGATTCGACTCGGCGTCGGTGTCGCTGTCTTCTTCCTCCTCGTCGCCGGGTTTGGCGGATTTCGTTTTGGGCGGGGATTCCTCCTCGGGGGCTTCGTCGCTGTCGGCGTCCGCTTCCTCGGACGCGGTTTCAACCACCGCCGGCGCTTCCGGCGCGCTGGGCGCCTCAGCCGCCTGGATATCGGCGTTCGGGTCGATGAATCCGGTGATGATGTCGCTGAGTTTGTTACGGCCTTCGGCCACGCCTGCATATTCAGACAACAGCAGCGCCGAAGACCCTGGATACGCGGCCACCGACGCCAGCACCTGGGTCAGGCCTTCCTCAATGCGCTTGGCGATCTTGATTTCGCCCTCGCGCGTGAGCAGCTCAACGGTGCCCATCTCGCGCATGTACATGCGCACCGGATCGGTGGTGCGCCCGAATTCTGCGTCCAGCGAGGCCAGGGCAGCGGCGGCTTCTTCCGCGACCTCTTCGTCATCCGGACTCGTGGCCTGTGCATCCCCAAGCAGCAGCGTGTCGGTATCCGGGGCCTCCTCGTGCACCGGGATGCCCATGTCACCGATCATGGCGATGATTTCTTCGATCTGCTCGGGATCTACGATATCGTTCGGCAGATGGTCATTGACCTGCGCGTAGGTCAGGTAGCCCTGTTCCTTGCCCTTGGCAATCAGGAGCTTGAGCTTGGACTGCTTGTCTTCGTTGCGGTCGTTCATGGCGTCTCAGGTGAAAAACGGCGCCCGTTGGGCGCCGGAGCGGAACCGGTAAGTTTATCAGAAAGTCGCATTTTTTCCAGCTAAATCAATTGCTTCATAACTTGGGGGCACCCGGACCCGTGCGCCGGACTGCGATCAGCCGGGTGAGTTCCGCCTTTTCCTCGCTACCCAGCGGGCGCAGCCGGGAGGTCTCCACCAACGCCGCCAGGCGCTGTTCGTCGCGGCGACCGGCCAGATCCGCGACCACCGCCCGAAATTCGCTTTCCATGCCATCGTCGGGGGTGAGCAGTTCGGCTTGTGCCAGCTTCATGAGGTAGCCGCCGGTTTCCGTATCGCGCCAGTGCTCCAGCAGTCCGGCCCCCGTGATATGTGGGTGTCCCTGGGCAAATTCCAGCACCGCCTGCAGCGTTTCCACGCCCCTGAGCCCCGTATCGGCCAAATTGGCCGGATTTCCGGCGAGCGCCGCCAGCGCCGGCTGGTGCAGCAGCAGAGCCAGCGCCTTGCGCACCGGGCCGGTCAACGCCGGTCCGGCTGGAGCGGGCGGCTGGTCCCCTGTGGCCTTGCGGCCGGATACCCGACTAAGCATAGCCAATTTTTCCGGATTTACCTGCGCGCGGCGTGCCAGTTCCGCGCCCAGCATTTCCCGATAGACCCCGGCCGGTAGCCTGGCCAGATGCGGTCGGGCGAGTTCCACCAGCCGTGCCCGGCCGTCCAGGCTGGACAGGTCGGTCTGGGCGCTGAGACTGTCCAGCAGGAATACCGACAAGGGCACCGCCTGCCTGAGGCGTAATTCGAACGCCTCGCGGCCCTCCTTGCGCACCAGCGTATCGGGGTCTTCGCCTTCCGGGAGAAACAGGAATTTGAGTTGCCGGCCATCGCGCGCTTCAGGCAGCGCGTTTTCCAGCGCGCGCCAAGCCGCAGCCCGGCCGGCGCGATCGCCGTCAAAGCAGAATACGACTTCGGGGGTGACGCGGAAGATCTTCTGCAGATGCTCGGGCGTGGTGGCGGTGCCGAGAGTGGCCACCGCGTAGCGCAAGTCGTGCTGGTGCAGGGCCACCACGTCCATGTAACCCTCCACGACCAGCAGGCGCGGGATATCGCGCAGCGCTTGGCGTGCTTCGTACAGGCCGTAGAGCTCACGGCCCTTGTGGAACAGCGGCGTTTCCGGCGAATTCAGGTATTTGGGTTCGTCGTTGCCGATGACCCGGCCGCCGAAGCCGATATCGCGTCCGCGCGCGTCACGAATCGGGAACATGACGCGCTCGCGGAAACGGTCGCGCATCCGGCCGTCCTCGGCGCGGATCACCAGCCCCGCGTCCAGCAGATTCTGCTGCGTTGCCGCGTTTTTGCCGAGCGCTTTCAGCAACTGGTCCCACCCGGAGGGTGCGAAGCCAATGCCGAACTCCGCCGCAATCTCGCCGCTCACGCCGCGGCGTTTGAGGTAGTCCACGGCCGCGGACGCTTGCTTCAGCTGGGTGTGGAAAAAACGCTGCGCATGGTGCAGCACCTCGTAAAGCGGCGCGAGACTGGCACGGTTGTCGCCGCCGGATTCCACCGGTACTTCCATGCCCACCTGCTCGGCCAGCTGGCGTACGGCTTCCGGGAATTCCAGGTGCTCGTACTCCATGAGAAAACCCAATGCGGTGCCATGCGCGCCGCATCCGAAGCAGTGGTAAAACTGCTTGCTCGGACTGACGGTGAACGACGGCGTCTTTTCGTTATGGAACGGGCAGCAGGCGGTGAACTCGCGACCGTGTTTCTTGAGCGGCACGCGCGCGTCAATTACCTCCACGATGTCCACGCGGTTCACGAGTTCATCAATGAAGGGCTGGGGAATGCGCGCCATTGCGAGAGTGAGGGATGAGGCGTAAGGAAGTGAGGAGCCGGCTTGAGCGTGGTGTTACCCCTCGCTTCTCACCCCTCACTCCTTACCTCAACGGGCATGACAAGAATAGAACAGGTTCGTGATGGCCGTGTATCGGCAACGCCGCAATCAGCCGCCGAGCTTCACCTTGATGCGCGCGCTCACCGCGCCCATGTCGGCGCGACCCTGCAGCTGCGGCTTGAGCAGGCCCATGACCTTGCCCATGTCGCGCATCGAAGCGGCAGCGCTTTTTCGGATGGCATCGGCAATCAGCTTGTCGAGTTCCGCTTCTCCAAGCTGTGCGGGCAGGTAAGACTGGATTACGGCGACCTCCGCCTGTTCCTGGGCGACGAGATCCGCACGCCGGCCTTGCGCGTACTGCGCGATGGATTCGCGCCGCTGCTTGAGCATCTTGTCGAGCACCGCGAGCACCTGGGTGTCGTCCAGCTGAATGCGCTCATCCACTTCGCGTTGCTTGATGGCGGCCAGCATCAGGCGGATGACTCCCAGGCGCGGCTTGTCGCCGGCGCGCAGCGCATCCTTCATGTCGGTGGTAATGCGGTCTTTGAGTGGCATGCCGGTACTCCTGTGAGCTGCTGAGCTTCACTGCCCGGCGTGCGCTGGTGGCAATCAGCCGGACGGCGGGGCGCAAAAACAAACGGCGCTTGTCGCAAGCGCCGTCGTTGAAACTATCGGAACCCGTGAGCGCTCGAATCAATACAAGCGGATGTGACGGGACTGCTCGCGGGACAATTTCTTCAGATGGCGCTTCACCGCGGCCGCCTGCTTGCGTTTGCGTTCCTGCGTGGGCTTCTCGTAGAACTCGCGGCGGCGCAACTCGGTCATGACGCCGGCCTTCTCGCAGGCGCGCTTGAAACGCCGCAGGGCGGCATCGAAATGTTCGTTTTCTTTCACGCGTACGCTGGGCATGCGGCCATCACCTTGAATTTGCTTGGGTTCTGCGGTCGCGGGGCGGCCGTAAAGGGCCGGAATTCTACCGGCCGGCGTGTAGAATTGCAAAGTCATGCGCGTGCTCGGCATTGAGACTTCCTGCGATGAAACCGGAGTTGCCGTCTACGACGACAGCCGCGGGCTGCTGGCGCACGCGCTTTACAGTCAGGTTCGGCTGCATGCCGAGTACGGCGGCGTAGTGCCGGAACTCGCCTCCCGGGATCATGTCCGCAAGCTCCTGCCGATGATCCAGCGCGCTCTGGAGCAAGCCGGATCCAGCCCGCAGCAGATTGACGGCATCGTCTACACCGCCGGCCCCGGACTGGTGGGCGCGTTGCTGGTCGGCGCCTGTCTGGCGCGCGGCCTGGCGTTCGCCTGGCGGGTGCCCGCGGTCGGGATCCATCACATGGAAGGCCATCTGCTCGCCCCCATGCTGGAAGACCCGGCGCCTGCGTTTCCGTTCGTGGCCTTGCTGGTTTCAGGCGGACATACCCTGCTGGTGGAAGTCCGCGGTGTCGGCCGTTACACCATGCTCGGCGAATCGCTGGACGATGCGGCGGGCGAGGCGTTCGACAAGGTCGCCAAGCTTCTGGAACTGCCGTATCCAGGCGGGCCGGCGCTCGCCAAACTGGCCGAGAGCGGCGTCACCGGACGTTTCGAGTTTCCGCGGCCCATGACCGACCGGCCGGGCCTGGACTTCAGTTTCAGCGGCTTGAAAACCGCGGTGCTCACCGCACTCAAACGCGCGCCGCAGGACGCGCAAACCAGAGCCGACGTGGCGCGCGCTTTCGAGGAGGCGGTGGTCGAGACGCTCGTGATCAAATGCGAACGCGCGTTGCTGCAGACCGGAGAGCGGCGCCTGGTGGTGGCCGGCGGTGTGGGTGCGAACCGCAGGTTGCGCGCGCGGCTCAAGGAGCGCGTAGCCGAGTTGGACGGCGAGGTGTTTTATCCACGGCTGGAATTCTGCACCGACAACGGCGCCATGATCGCGTACGCGGGTTGCCTGCGCTTGCGCAATCTGCCGCCCTCGGCAACACCGGCCGCCGTACGCACGCGCTGGCCGCTGGATACCCTGGTGGCTCCGTGACCCGCGGAGCTCCCACGGACACCGTGTTCATACGCGAGCTGCGGGTGCCAACCGTGGTCGGCATATTCGACTGGGAGCGGCGTATCCGGCAGACGGTCGTTCTGGACCTGGACATGAGCGCGGATATCCGCCGGGCCGCGCGCAGCGATCGCATCGAGGATACGCTCGATTACAAGGCGGTGGCCAAGCGCGTCACGCAATTCGTGAGCGCGGCGCAGTACCAGTTGGTGGAAACGCTCGCGGAGGAGATTGCCGGGTTCATCATCCGGGAATTCCGGGTCGCGCATGTGAAAGTGACGCTGCACAAGCCGGGCGCGGTCAGCGGCAGCAAGAGCGTCGGTGTGAGTATCGAAAGGGATGCGCCTTCCGCATGACCACGGTGTTTGTCGGCATCGGCAGCAATGTCGAGCCCGAGCAGCACGTGCGCGCGGCTGTGCAACGCCTGCGGCAGCGCTTCGGCCCCCTGCAAATTTCGCCCGTGTACCGCAACCCGGCGGTGGGTTTCCAGGGCGACGATTTCCTGAATCTGGCCGTGGCGTTCGAAACCGCAACCGGCGCTGCGGAGGTGCATGCGACACTCGATGCCATCGAATTGCAGTGCGGGCGGATTCGCGGCGGCCCGCGGTTTGCGCCGCGCGCGCTCGATTTGGACCTGCTGCTGCATGGCGCGCTGGTGACCGAATCTCCGCTGCGCCTGCCGCGCCCCGAAATCCTCAAATACGCCTACGTGCTCAAGCCGCTGGCCGACCTCGTGCCCGGGCACCGTCATCCCGGGACCGGTCGGAGTTTTGCCGAGCATTGGCGCGACTTCTCCGGCCGGGACCAGCCGCTTGTGGCGGTGACGCTTGAAGGTCTATAAGGTTCACGGGTGCAGTTCGCGGAGACGGCCATGCGCAAGCTCTTGATCGGTGCGTTCACGTGCATGTTCATGCTGCTGGTGTCGGGCTGCGGCGGCTCGGGCAGTGTCTCCCAGGTACAGACCGCCGGCGCGTGCTCGGTAACCGGCCAGAACCAGCAGATTCTCGCTGTCATGCAGTCCTGGTACTACTGGAACCAGTACCTGCCTACGGACGTCAATCCCTCCGCTTACAGCGACACCACCGCGTTTCTGGATGCGCTGTTGTACCAGCCGCTGGACCGTTTCAGCTATATCACCACGCAGGCGGCCAACCAGGCGTTTTACGGCGCCGGCCAATACGTGGGCATCGGCTTCAGCCAGGAAATTGTCAACGGCAATCAGTTGCAGTTGACCAATGTGTATCCCAACAGTCCCGCCGCCGATGCCGGGTTCGTGCGCGGCGGCTATATCCTGTCGATCAACGGTACGCCGGTTGCGACCCTCATCGCCGACAATCAGCTGGATTCCGCTTATGGTCCCGCGGACGTGGGCGTGGTGGTGGCGCTCGAGTATCAGTCACCGTCGGGCGCGACCCAGACGGTCACGCTCACCAAGACCGTCGTCACCCAACCCAATGTTTCGCTGCTACAGAGTTTCAACGCCGGCGGGCGCAACGTGGGTTATTTCTTTTTCCAGAATTTCATCACGCCTTCCACCAGCGAGCTGCAGCAGGCGTTTGCACAATTGCAGGCGGACGGCGACAACGAATTGATCATCGACGAACGTTATAACGGCGGCGGGCTGCTGTCGGTGGCGCAGTTTCTCGGCTCGCTGGTGGTCGGCAACGGCGACGCCGGCCAGACCTTCGCCACGCTGAATTACAACAGTCTGCACACCGATCAGGATCAGACGCTGGCCTTCCAGAGCGTGAGCAATTCCCTGAACCTGAACCGCGTGGTGATCATCACCACCGGCGGTACCGCATCGGCCGCGGAATTGCTGATCAACGCGCTCCGGCCTTACATTGACGTGGTGACCGTGGGCAGCAGCACGTTCGGCAAACCGGTGGGCGAAAACGGTTTCGATTTCTGCAGCAGCGTGCTGTATCCCATGACCTTCAACATGCTGAACGCCGCGAGCGCCGGCAATTATTTCAGCGGCATCGCCCCCACCTGCCCGGCGGTGGACGACCTGAGTCATGCGCTCGGCGACAGCGGCGAAGCCTCGCTGGCGGAAGCCCTGTACTACATCGCCAACGGCAATTGCGGACCGGCTGCGCCCGCCGCGGAACGCGCCAATGCACGTGCCGCAGCCTTACGCCCATTGCCACCGCGCTATGGCTGGCAGAATCTGGTCAATGCGCATTGAGACCGCGGCCGTTTGCGATCAGACCGTAGGACTTCGCGAACCGGATTTGCGCGGGTTGCAATAATCCGGAAACCGGCGTGCACAGCAGCCAGCTTCAAGCCGAATTACCGCCGCCTGCGCCGGACGCACTGGCCCACAGCGCGCGTCTCCAGGAGCGCATCCGTGCGGAAATCCAGGCGCACGGCGGCTCAATCAGTTTCGAGCGCTACATGGAACTTGCGCTCTACGCGCCGGGACTTGGTTATTACAGCGCCGGCGCGCGTAAATTCGGTGCGGCCGGCGACTTCATTACCGCGCCGGAGCTTTCCCCCTTGTTTGCCCGCTGCCTTGCGGTGCAATGCGCAGCGTTGCTGCAGGTTCTGGGTGGCGGCGACATTCTGGAGCTCGGCGCAGGTTCCGGCGCAATGGCGGCGGACATGCTGGCGGAACTCGAGACGCGCGGCACGTTGCCGGAGCACTATTGGATTCTGGAAGTGAGCGCGGAGCTGCGCGACCGCCAGCGCCTGACCCTCGCAAAACGCGCGCCCGTATTATTGAAACACGTGCACTGGCTGGAGCGTCTACCGGAAACATTCACCGGTGTCATGCTCGGCAACGAAGTGCTGGACGCTTTGCCGGTTGTCCGTTTCCGGCGTGCCGCGCAGGGGTTTGAAGAATATTGCGTCGCGCACCGGGACGGCGAACTCGCGTGGCAACTCCGGCCGGCGAGCGCGGGTTTGCAGAGCGCGCTCACGGTACTGGAGGCTGACCTGCCGCAACCTTTGGCTGCAGGCTACAGTTCCGAAATCTGCCCGCGGCTGCCCCCGCTCATCGCCAGCCTAGCCGATACCCTGACGCGCGGCGCACTGCTGTTCACGGACTACGGTTATGCGCGCGCCGTCTACTA
>DATEJV010000030.1:0-3321 GCA_035277745.1 Gammaproteobacteria bacterium
GCACGCGCGGTTCTTCCCTGGCCGGCCAGCGTCCCACCACCGAGTGATTGATCCACTCGTAGCCGCTGCGGTACACGTTCTCGATGGTGCCGAAGGGATGCACCAGCCCGACATTCTTGGCGCGCTCGTACACCATCTCGCGCTGCTCGCGCGTGAACGGCAGGCCCTGCAGATCGCCCTCGATGAAGTACTGGCGGACCTGGGTGTGGATGTCTTCGAAGGCGTAGCGCAGGTGGCCGAAGATCGGGTAATTGCGCAGGATGGTGTGCCGCGTCTGGACAAGGTCGTAGAACGCGAGCAGCGCCAGCAGGCCGGCGGGGATAAAGACCCACCACACGGGGTGCCAGAAGCTGCCGAGCACGGCGATCACCACGATAATGACCAGCAAGGTGACGGCAACGGTTGTCAGTTTCATGTCAATCCCCTTGTACCTGAAGCTGATGGCGGCTGCGTGTTTCCCGCGACGGCATGCATTTGCGGCGCGGCTCCGTCATCCCCGCGATTGTACGCCCGCGGGTGCGCCCATCCCGGGGCGCGCGGTCCCGGCATGCCGCGCGCAGCGACCCCGGGTACACTGATGCACAGGGATACCCGCGGCACCCACACCTACTCGGCATGAACATCCTGATCGTTGACCATTCCAAGGTGTTCCGCAGCGTGCTGCAGAAGATGGTGGCCAATCTCGGTCATCACTCCATCGTCGTGGGCTCCGGCGAAGAAGCCCTGGACGTGTTGCACAAGGAGTCCGTGGGACTGGTGTGTGCGGCCCTGAGCCTGCCGGGGATTGACGGCATCGCGCTCTGCCAGCACCTGCGTACCCTGCCGCAGTTCGTCAAGACCCCGTTCATCCTGCTGACATCCACCGAGGACCAGCGCCAGCGCCACGAGGCCTTCGAGGCCGGGGTCACCGAGATCCAGGAACGCACCGACGCCAAGGACCTCACCGACCACCTGAGCCGCTTCTTTCTCGATGAGCCGCCGAAAGTGCACGGCCGCGTGCTGTACATCGAGGACAGCCAGGTGGCCTCGCACATCATGATCCGCCTGCTCACGCAGATGAATCTGCACGTGGATCATTATCGGACGGCGGACGCGGCGCTCGAAGCGTTCGAGAAGCAGGACTACGATCTGATCGTCAGCGACATCCTGCTGGCAGGCCCGATCAGCGGCGTGGGTCTGGTGAACCGCGTGCGCAATCTGGCATCGGGCAAACGTCGCGTGCCGATTCTGGCGCTGTCCGGCATGGACGATCCTTCGCGACGTATCGAGCTGTTCCGCCTCGGGGTCAACGATTACGCCACCAAGCCGCCGCTCGAAGAGGAAGTGCGCGCGCGCGTGCGCAACCTCATCATCAACAAGCAGTTGCTGGATCAGGTGGAAAAACAGTCGCAGCAGTTGTACCAGTTGGCCATGAAGGACGAACTTACCGGTTTGTACAACCGCAATTCCCTGCGCGAATTCGCGCCCAAGTATTTCAGCAACGCGGCGCGCTATGATTATCCCGTGAGCCTGCTGGTAATCGACCTCGACCACTTCAAGAACATCAACGATACCCGCGGCCATGCGTTCGGCGACAGCGTGCTTGCCAAAACCGGCGCCATGCTGCACCAGGCCTGCCGCGAGGGCGATCTGGCGGCGCGCGTCGGCGGCGAGGAGTTCGTGGTGCTGCTGAACCATTGCGAGGGCAAGGACGCGCACCGCCGTGCCGAGGAGATCTGCCGTGCCATCGCCGACCTCAAGCCCGAAGGCGTGGTGGTCACCGCCAGCGTCGGCGTAACCGCGCGCAGCCGCGGCCAGGCCGTCAAGTTCGAGGAGCTGTTCAAGGTCGCCGATCGCGCCATGTACGATGCCAAGAAACAGGGCCGCAACCGCGTGGCATTCATGGCGCCGGCCTGAACGCGACCGACCGCATTCTTTCGCAACCTGCTGTCCAGCAACCCGGAGCCCGCAAATGCCGAGCCGTTCCGCCCCGCACATCGAAACTCTGAGCGTGCACGCCGGTCACGCACCGGATACCGCGACCTCCGCGGTGAGTCCGCCGATCCACCTGTCCACCACCTACGTGCGCGCGGCCGACGGCAGTTACCCGCATGGTTTCAGTTATGCGCGCGTTGCCAATCCCAACCGCGTGCAATGGGAACGCTGTCTCGCCGCGCTCGAAGGCGGCACGCAGGCGCTGGCGTTCGCCTCGGGCGTGGCCGCCGCCGGCGCGGTATTCCAGGCGCTCAAGCCCGGGGATCACGTGATTTGCAGCCGCGATGCCTACCACGGGGTGATGCGGCTGCTGCGCGACATCATGCAGCCCTGGCAGCTCAACGTGAGCTTCGTGGATTGCACCGATCTCGATGCGTTGCGCCGGGCGGTCACGCCCGTCACGCGGCTGCTGTGGCTCGAAACCCCGTCGAATCCGCTGCTCAAGATCACCGATCTCGCCGCCGCCGTGGAAATCGCACACGCGCACAAGATCATCACGGCATGCGACAACACCTTCGCCACGCCGGTGCTGCAGCGGCCATTCGAATATGGCGTGGATTTCGTCATGCACAGCGCCACCAAGTATCTCGGCGGCCACAGCGACGTGCTGGGCGGCGCCATCGTGGCGCGGGAAAGCCATGCGCTGGCCGAACGCCTCCGCTTCCTGCAGTCCGAAGCCGGCGCGGTGCCTTCGCCGTTCGACTGCTGGCTGTTGCTGCGCGGCGCCGCCACCCTGCCGTTGCGCATCCGCGCGCAATCGCAAAACGCGTTGGAGTTGGCGCGCTTCCTGGCATCGCATAAAGCCGTGGAGCAGGTGTTCTATCCCGGACTGGAATCGCATGTCGGGCACGCGCTGGCCACGAAGCAAATGCGTGCTTTCGGTGCCATGCTATCCTTCACGCTCAAGGGCGGCGAAGCCGCGGCCATGCGCACAGCGGCTACGGTCAATCTGTTTACCCGTGCCACCAGTCTGGGCGGCGTGGAAAGCCTGATCGAGCACCGCGCTTCCGTGGAAGGCCCGGACACCCAGACGCCGCGCAACCTGTTGCGCGTGTCGGTGGGCGTTGAACACATCGGCGATCTGATGGCCGATCTGGACCAGGCTCTGGCTGCGGTTTGAATGCCAAAGATTCTTTGATGCCGAGGAATTTCACATGCGCCAAGGTCTGATTTCCCTGCTGTCGGCTCTGTTGCTGCTGCTCGCGGCGTTGCCGGCACTCGCCGCGCAGAGCGGCGCTGTTCCGAGCACCGCTGCCGGCGTTACATTGGAACAGATCATGGCCAATCCGGACTGGATCGGAAATCCGCCGGAACGTGCCTACTGGAGCTGGGACAGCCGCCACATCT
>DATEJV010000031.1:0-7587 GCA_035277745.1 Gammaproteobacteria bacterium
ATAGCGTGGCTCGGCACACACATGACCGAGCCGCAGCAGAACGCGGGCGGCCACTGCGTTGCCGGCGGGCAGGGATTCGTCGCCGAAGGTCTTGGGCCGATACAGTGGGATTTCCTGATCGTTGGCCGTGAACCAGAAGCCGCCGCGTTCTTTGTCTTCGAAGCGCACCAGCAGGCCATCGGCCAACTGGCGGGCAAAGTCGAACAATCCGCTGTCCCAGCGGGCTTGCAGAAGTTCCAGCACGCCGTCCAGCAGCAAGGCGTAATCGTCCAGATAGGCAGGCAGCCTGGCCTGATCGTTGCGCCAACTTGCGAGCAACTGGCCGTTTTGCCACAGGCGCGAGCGGATGAAGCCCACGGCCTTGCGTGCGGATTCGATGCAGGCCGGACTTTCGAGCAATCGGCCCGCAATTGCCATACCACCGATCATCAGGCCGTTCCAGGAGGTAAGCACCTTGTCGTCGAGGCCGGGGCGCACGCGTTTGTGCCGTGCATCCAGCAATTTCCGCCGCGCGGATTCCAACACCGCCTGATCCTCCGCTCTCCCCGACGGGGGAGAGGGGGTTGTTATTTGCGGTACGTACAGCTGCCAGTGGCCCTCGAAATTCGGCGGCTGATCCAGGCCGTAGTGCGGCCCAAACGCAGCAAATTCTTCCGGACTCAGCAGCGCGCGGACTTCCTCTTTGTCCCAGACGTAATATTTGCCTTCGTGGCCTTCGGAATCCGCGTCCAGGCTGGAGTAATAGCTTCCCTGCGACGATTGCATTTCGGCCATGACCCATTCGGCCGTCTGCCGCGCAATGTCCGCGTAGAAGCGGTTACCGGTGAATTTTGCGGTTTGCGCATACAGCGCCAGCAGCGGGCCGTTGTCGTACAGCATCTTTTCGAAGTGCGGGATCATCCAGGCTTCATCGGTGGAGTAGCGGCAGAAGCCGCCGCCCAACTGGTCGTAGAGGCCGCCCTGGGCCATGCGCGTGAGCGTGATTTCCACCATGGTCCGGCTGTGGCTTGCGCTTTGCACATCGGTGTTCGCATCGGCGGCGCGCCACAGCAGGAATTCCAGACCGGGCGCATGCGGAAACTTGGGGGCGTGCCCAAAGCCGCCGAAGCGCGCATCGAAACTTTCCGAAAACGAACGGTAGACCGCCTGCAGCGGAGCCCCGGTCAATTCTCCAGCCGCAGCCGGGGTTTCGCCGGCGATGCGCTGGATTGCGTTTCGCAGCGCCGTGTTTTGTCGCTGCAGTTCGCCGTAATGCTCGCGGTAAAACCCGGCGACGCGCGCCAGCACTTCCTTGAAGCCGGGCATGCCGTAGCGCGGTTCGCGTGGGAAATAGGTGCCGGCGAAGAACGGCGTGAGGTCGTCGGGCGTGAGAAATACCGTCAGCGGCCAGCCGCCGCCGCGCTGCGTCAGCACCTGGTGCGCGAGCTGGTACACACGATCGAGGTCCGGCCGTTCCTCGCGGTCCACCTTGATGTTGACGAATAACCGGTTCATGAGCGCGGCGGTTTCGGCATCCTCGAAAGATTCATGCGCCATCACGTGGCACCAGTGGCAGGCGGAATAGCCGATGGACAGCAGCACGGGTTTGTCCTGTGTGCGCGCCTGCGCCAGGGCATCCGCGTTCCATGCATGCCAGTCCACGGGATTGTGGGCGTGTTGCAGGAGGTAGGGGCTGGTTTCCGCGGCCAGCTGATTGGTGTGCATTGAATCACTCATGGTATTGATGGCGTTGATAGAATGCGGAGCGTTCCAGGCGCTTGCAGCATCCGGCAAAATGAGCTCCCATGACAAATCCCCCCGCGCGAAGCGCATCCCCCCCTTTGCAAAGGGGGGTGAGGGGGGATTTTAAGTCGCCCCCTGCTCGCGAGCCAATGGATAAGAATATGCTGCCGTCATTGATATTGAAGAAGCATGCACACCGGCGCCTGCGGGCGGGCCATCTGTGGGTGTTCAGCAACGAAGTGGATACCGCGCGCACAAAGCTCACGGCGTTTGCGCCCGGCGACGCGGTGGAAATTCGCGAGCACGGCGGCGGTTTCCTCGGCCGCGGCTATGTCAATCCCAACTCGCTCATCTGCGCGCGCATCCTGTCGCGGGACGAGCACCATCCTCCGGACCGTGCATGGCTGGTGCAGCGTCTGAACCTTGCGCTGGCGCTGCGCGCGCGGCTGTATCCGCGGCCGTTTTACCGGCTGGCGTTCGGCGAATCCGACGGTCTGCCGGGTCTGGTGGTGGACCGTTACGGCGAGGTGCTGGTGGCGCAGATCACCACCGCCGGCATGGAGCGCATGAAGGACGACATCGTGGCGGCCCTTGTCACGGCGCTTAAACCGGCCGGGATTCTGTGGCGGAACGACGTGAGTATCCGCGAGCTGGAAGGCCTGTCGCTGTATGCCGATACCGCGTACGGCACGGTGCCGGAACGGATAATCGTCGAGGAGCACGGGCGGAAATTCGAGGTGGCGCTCGCGGGTGGCCAGAAAACCGGTTGGTTCTTCGATCAGCACGACAACCGCGGCCGGCTGGCGCGTTATGTCCCCGGCCGGCGCGTGCTGGATGTGTTCAGTTACGTGGGCGCCTGGGGTATTCAGGCGCTGGCGTGGGGAGCACGCGAGGCGCTGTGCATGGACAGCTCTGCCGGCGCTCTGGCGCTCGCTGAGCACAACGCCGCGCTCAACGGCGTACACGTCGGCGTGCACAAGGCCGACGCCTTCGATGGTTTGCGCGCCTTGCATGCGGCGGGCGAGAAATTCGACGTGGTGATTCTCGACCCGCCCGCTTTCGTCAAGCGCAAGAAGGATCTGGCGGCCGGCCGCGATGCCTACCGGCGTCTGAATCAGCTCGGCATGCAGTTGCTGGCGCACGACGGCCTGCTGATTTCCTGCTCATGTTCCCATCATCTGCCGGCGGACGAACTGCTGGCGGCGATTCAGTCCGCCGCCCGCCATGTGAATCGCGAAGCGCAGCTGCTGGAGCGCGGCGCACAGGCCGCGGATCATCCGGTGCATCCGGCGATTCCCGAGACCGCCTACCTCAAGGCGTTTTTCGTGCGCGTCCTGAGTGAGCCGCGCTAACGGCGAGGGAGGCCGTGCATGGTCATGTGAGCAGATTCGTCGCGTGGACCGCGCGGAAATTCACAGCTTGTCGTTTAAAATAGCCGGCCATGCTTACCTATCCCGATTTCGATCCGGTCGCCTTCAGCCTCGGCCCGCTCAAGGTGCACTGGTACGGCATCACTTACCTCGTCGGCTTCCTGGGCTGTTACCTGGCCGCGCGCCTGCGGGTTGCGCGCCGCTACGCGAGCGGCTGGACCGCGGAGCAGGTGGGCGATCTGCTGTTTTACGTGGCGCTCGGCGTGGTCATCGGCGGGCGTATCGGCTACACGCTGTTCTACGCCTACACGCCGGAAGGCCAGTGGCTGGAATGGCAGAACCCGCTGTACGTCTTCCAGGTCTGGGACGGCGGCATGTCGTTCCACGGCGGACTGCTCGGCGTGCTGGTCGCGGTCGCGCTGCTTGCGCGCAAGTATCACAAGCACTACTTCGACGTGGTGGATTTTTCCGCGGTGGTGGTGCCCATCGGGCTGGCCGCCGGCCGTATCGGCAATTTCATCAACGGCGAATTGTGGGGCAAAATTTCCACGACCTTGCCCTGGGCCATGCGCCTGCCGTGCATCAACACGCGATTCACGGGCGGCGAGTACTGTCGCGATGCCGTCAATGGCTTCAGCCTGCCGCGTCAGCCGACGCAACTGTACGAATTCCTGCTGGAAGGCGTGGTGATGTTCGTGGTGCTGTTCGTGTTCACCATGAAGCCGCGCCCGCGCATGGCCGCCTCGGGCCTGTTCGCGCTGCTGTATGGCTGCTTCCGCTTCGCGGTGGAATTCGTGCGCCTGCCGGATCCGCAGTTCGGCTATCTGGCCTTCGGCTGGATGACCATGGGCCAGATTCTGTCGCTGCCGCTGATCGCCGTCGGCATCGCACTGCTGGTGCTGGCCTGCCGGCGCAAGCCGGGAACGGAAACCGCCTGATGCGGCAGTATCTGGAACTCATGCGCCACGTGCGCGACCATGGCGCTCGCAAGAGCGACCGCACCGGCACCGGCACGCTCTCGGTGTTCGGTTACCAGATGCGTTTCGATCTGGCCGACGGCTTTCCCGCCGTGACTACCAAGAAGCTGCACTTCCGCTCCATCATCTGCGAACTGCTGTGGTTTCTGCGCGGCGACACCAATACCGGCTATTTGCACGAGCGCGGCGTAAGTATCTGGGACGAGTGGGCCGACGAGCAAGGCAATCTCGGCCCGGTGTACGGCTACCAGTGGCGCTCCTGGCCGGCGCCGGACGGGCGCCACATTGACCAGATATCAAAGGTTCTGGAGCAGTTGCACAGGAATCCGGATTCACGCCGCCTGATCGTCAGCGCCTGGAACGTGGCGGATCTCGACAAGATGGCCCTGCAGCCTTGCCACGCATTCTTCCAGTTCTACGTGGCGAACGGCCGGCTCTCCTGCCAGCTCTATCAGCGCAGCGCCGATGTGTTCCTGGGCGTGCCGTTCAATATCTGCTCCTACGCGCTGCTCACGCATATGCTTGCGCAGCAAACCGGCCTGCAACCAGGCGAGTTCATCTGGACCGGCGGCGACTGTCATTTGTATCTCAATCATCTGGAGCAGGTGGATGAGCAGTTGGCGCGCAAGCCGTATCCCTTGCCGACACTGGTCATCAAGCGCAAACCGCCGACGCTGTTCGATTACGTTTACGAGGACTTCGAGATCGCCAACTATCAAAGCCATCCGGCCATCAAGGCGCCGGTGGCGGTGTAAACATGAATACCATCGGCTGGCAGGACTTTGAAAAGGTGGAACTGCGCGCCGGCACAGTGTTGGCAGCCGAACCGTTTCCCGAAGCGCGAAAACCGGCGTACAAACTGAAGGTGGATTTCGGTCCTGAAATCGGCATCAAGCAGAGTTCCGTGCAGATCACGGTGCATTATCGGCCGGAAGAGCTGGTTGGCCGCCAGGTGCTCGGCGTGGTGAACTTCCCGCCCAAGCGCATCGGCCCGTTCATGTCCGAGTGCCTGATCTGCGGCTTCTACCGCGAAGACGGCAGCGTGGTGTTGGCGGTGCCGGAGCGGCCGGTGCCGAACGGCGCGAAGCTCGGCTGATGCTGTCGCTCGTCGTCGCCGTCGGCGAAAACCACGAGATCGGCAGGCACGGCAGGATGCCTTGGCATTTGCCGGCCGATCTCAAGCGCTTCAAGGCGCTGACGCTCGGCAAGCCGGTGATCATGGGGCGCAAGACCTTCGAGGCCATCGGCAAGCCCTTGCCGGAGCGGCGCAATATCGTGGTGACCCGGAACCCCGCGTGGCACGCGCCCGGCTGTGAAACCGCGGCTTCGCTCACCGACGCGCTGGTGCTGGCGGCGGGTGCGCGGGAAATCATGCTCATCGGCGGCGGCGAGCTCTACCGCGAGGCGCTGCCGCGCGCGCAGCGCATTTACCTCACGCGCGTATACGCGCGTTTCGAGGCTGATACGTTTTTTCCGGCGCTCGATCAGGCCGAATGGCGTGAAACCGCGCGTGCGGAGCATGCGGCCGACGCGCGCAACCCTTTTGCCTGCTCTTTCATTACGCTGGAACGGCGCGTACCTGCCAATCTGGCTTGAGGGTGATTGCAGGAACTGTATCAACCGCAATGATTTGATTTCGGAATCGCGGCGGGGACCGCCGCTCCCACAATTAACCATCCACCCATAACCGGTACGGGTTGATTCAGGAGCCGTCGCTCAAGTAGGTGGCTGCGCCTTCGAGCGCGGGGATTTCGCTGCAGAGTTTTTCGGCCCAGCGCAGGCCGCTCTGGATTTCATCGTGGAACTGCCGGCGGGCGTCGCGTAATTCACGGTCGCGTTGGTCGGGATTGAAAGCCTGCGCCGGGATTTTCGAATAACTGCGCATCAGCGGCCCGCTTGTCAGTTTGTTGATTTCCTCAGCGGAAAATTTGAGGCGGAAGTGGTTTGCGATACTGGCCAACTTCTCTGCGGGGCTTTTGAGAAAGTCATCGAAATCCAGCAGCTGCGCCTCGTCCGGGACCGACTTCGCCGTCCGGTCGAACAACAGCATCAGCGTGAGCCATTTGACCGCGATCTGTTGTGCATCGCCGAGATCGGCCAGGTGCACGTCGTCGTGGCCGGTCAGCCGGCAGAAGTCGGTGATCCAGGCCGGTGAATTGGCATGAATGCTGTCGCGCAGGCTTGGGCTGCGCAGCATCACGGCCAGTAGGGATTCCAGGCGGATGTACAGCAACAGCACCCGCGGGGAATTCCGTGCATCCGGAGGCAAGGCTTCCAGCAGGTTGCCGGCGGTGCTGGTGACCTTGATGACGGCGCGGTCGCCGGGCCGATAGCCGCGGGCCAGTGCGCGCGTCGCCAGCTCGAAATACTGCTGCCATTGCGCTTTGCTCACCCATGACGACGGCCGGCCCAATTCGCGGCGGGTCATGGCAAGCGTGAGCAGCGCCATGGGTTCGCGTATCGGCAGATTGCCGGGCAGCTCCGCCAACAGGCGCGAAATCAACGTGGATCCGCAGTGACCGACCTGGAAAATAAAGTGCGGGCTTGGTGGCGCGAGACCCTCGAGGGTTTCCACCAGCGCATCCAGCGGAAACCAGTAGCCTTCCATCTGCGGCGTGAACATGCGGTCGTCGAGAAACGAGGCATCGCGGTAGAGTTTTTCGTTGACGCGCAGCACCAGTCCGCGTTTGTTCACCAAGTCGAAATTCTGGAGCATGCAGTTGGGGTCGTTGCGCAGGCCGGCAAGCAGCGGATGAGTGTTCATGTTTCGATGAGGATGTCGCCGAGTTTTTGTGCTATGAGTGTATCAGCCCGCTCCAGGCTAATCTGTTCGAGTTTGTGGGCGTCGCGGGTCAGCTCATCGAGTATGTCCTGCTGCAGCGCTCCCCGCCGCTGCGCTTCGGAGTAGGGCAGGTGATGGAACATCACCATGGAGTAGCGCGGCACGAACACGCCGGGATGGCGTTCTTCCAGCAGGAAGCCGAGCTGCTTCTGCAGGTGGAATTTCGGGTCGCGCACCGCGTCGCGCATTTCCAGGTAGTTCTCCAGCGCCATGGCGGCGATGGCTTCCGCGTCCGGACGACGTAGTTGCTCGAATTCCGCGAATACCCGCTCCCAATCATCGCCATGTTTCCCGATGCACTGATCGAGAATCAGGCAGTCCTCAAAGGCGCAGTTCATGCCCTGACCGTGGAACGGCACGATGGCGTGCGCCGCGTCGCCCAGAAGCAGAAGCTTGTCCTGCACGTGCCAGCGCGGGCAATGCACCGTGCCCATGAGGCCGGTGGGATGGCGGTAGAACTCGGCTTCGAGATCGGGCAGCAGCGCGAGCGCATCGGCGAAATTCTGCTGGAAGAACGCGTGCAGTGCGGCCGGTTCCCGAAGCGTGCCGAAGCCGGGGTCGCCCTCATTGGCCAGGAACAGGGTGGCGGTGAAGCTGGCGTCGAGATTGGGCAAGGCGATCAGCATGTAACCGCCACGCGGCCAGATGTGCAGCGCTTCGCGCTCCATCGCGTGGC
>DATEJV010000032.1:0-13961 GCA_035277745.1 Gammaproteobacteria bacterium
CCATTTCCGCAGCGGCCGGATGCACGTCGCGGCCCACGCGCGGCAAGGCATCCAGATCCTCGGCCGCCTGCTTGTAGCGTTCGTACTCCTGCAAGCGGCGCACCAGTTCGGCACGCGGGTCCTGATCCTCGCCTTCGGCGAACGGCGGGCGCGGCAGCAGCATGCGCGACTTGATCTCGGCGAGCATCGCGGCCATCACCAGATATTCGGCCGCGAGTTCCAGGCGCAGCTCCTTCATCAGCTCTATATATTCCATGTACTGGCGCGTGATCTCGGCGATCGGGATATTGAGGATGTCGAGATTCTGCCTGCGGATCAGGTACAGCAGCAGGTCCAGCGGGCCCTCGAAGGCCTCGAGAAAAACCTCGAGCGCGTCCGGCGGAATGTAGAGATCGCGCGGCAGGCTGGTGACCGGTTCGCCCTGGACAATGGCGAACGGCATTTCCGCCTGCTGTGGTGCAGGCTCAGGGGATTCACCGGGCGTCAAAGGCGCTGGCATCGGCGGACTCACCGGTACTTCAGGCCCATGGCCTGGCGCACTTCATCCATGGTGTCGCGCGCCACGTCGCGCGCTGCATCGCTTCCCTGGCTGACGACGCTGCGCAGCATCTCCGGATTGGCCTCGATCTCGGCCGCACGGTCCCGGATCGGCTTGAGTTCCTTGAGCACCGACTCGATGACCGGTTGCTTGCATTCCAGACAGCCGATGCCGGCGCTGGTGCAGCCCTTCCATACCCAATCACGCGTCGCCTGATCGGAATAGATCTTGTGGAACTCCCATACCGGGCATTTCTCCGGGTTGCCGGGGTCGGTGCGGCGCACGCGCGCCGGATCGGTCGGCATGGTGCGGATCTTCTGCTCGATGTCTGCGGGATCCTCGCGCAGGCTGATGGTGTTGGCGTAGGATTTCGACATCTTGCGGCCGTCCAACCCCGGCATGCGTGCCGCCGCGGTCAACAGCGGCTTGGGTTCGGCGAGTATCGCGCGTCCGGTGCCTTCGAGAAAACCCAGCAGCCGGTCACGGTCGCCGAGCGGCAGGTTCTGGTTCTCGGCGATGAGCGCATGCGCGGTTTGCAGGGACTCCTGATCGCCCTGTTCCTGATATTGCTTGCGCAGCTCGCGGTACAGCCGGGCATTGCGCTTGCCGAGTTTCCTGATCGCGCTTTCCACCTTGACTTCGAAATCCGGTTCGCGCCCGTAGGTGAAATTGAAACGCCGCGCAATCTCGCGCGTGAGTTCGACATGCGGCACCTGATCCTCGCCCACCGGCACCCAGCCGGCCTTATAGATCAATATGTCGGCCGCCTGCAGCACCGGATAGCCGAGAAACCCGTAGGTCGAAAGGTCGCGGTCCCGGATCTGTTCCAACTGCTCCTTGTAGGTGGGTACGCGCTCCAGCCAGCCGAGCGGCGTCACCATGGAAAGCAACAGTTGCAGCTCGGCATGTTCGGGAACATGCGACTGGATGAAGATGCGCGCCTTGCCGGGATCCACACCCACCGCCAGCCAGTCCACCAGCATGTCCCACATCGCGGGTTCAATTTCGCGCGCCTGCTCGTAGTGGGTGGTGAGTGCGTGCCAGTCGGCCACGAAGAAAAAACATTCGTACTCATGCTGCAGCTTGAGCCAGTTGTTGAGCACGCCGTGCAGATGACCGAGGTGCATGCGCCCCGTGGGCCGCATGCCGGACAGCACCCGCAAGTTTCCAGCACCCATGGTAGCCATGTGCGTCAGCCCCTGTTCCGCTATCCGCCCAGCAACAGCTGCGACAGCCAGGCGATGGGCGGGCCCAGAATCGAGGACAGCAGTCCGGGGAACACGAACAGCAGCAGCATGAGCGCAGCCAGAGGAATGAAAGGCCCGAAGCGTTCGATGCTGTCCACCTTGTTGGCCAGGTTGCGCGGCAGGATGCCCACCAGTACCCGCCCGCCGTCGAGCGGCGGTATGGGAATGAGGTTGAATATGCACAGCGCCACGTTGATGAGCACGCCGGCCACGCCCATGTAGGCGAGTGGCGTGATCCAGGGCAGCGCGGGTACCAGCAGGGCCGCACCGCGGGAAATCAACGCCCAGATGACCGCCATGATCAGGTTGGCCACCGGCCCGGCCACCGCCACGATCGCCATGTCGCGGCGCGGATTCTTGAAATTGC
The DNA here is from genome assembly GCA_035277745.1 of Gammaproteobacteria bacterium. GTDB lineage: Bacteria > Pseudomonadota > Gammaproteobacteria > Natronospirales > REEB76 > REEB76. Next base: position 2,153 of record DATEJV010000032.1, read on the forward strand.
GCGGCGAGATCGGCACCGGCTTGGCCCAGCCGAGAATGAAGGGCGAGTGCAACAACAGCAGCACGGCCGGCGCAATCACGGTTCCGATCGGATCGATGTGCTTGAGTGGATTGACGGTCAGCCGCCCCAGCATCATGGCGGTCGGATCCCCCAGACGGCGCGCCACCCAGCCGTGCGCCACTTCGTGCAGCGTGATGGCAAATAATACCGGCGGGGCCCAGATGATGATGAGCTGGATGAGGTTGAATTGACCCATCGACCCATTATACAGAGTCCGTTCGCGGCGCCGCCCGGACTTCAATGCAAACGACTGAACGGCACCGGGTTACCGCGTCCAATGCGTACCACCACCGGCGCAGCACCGGACAAATCCACCACCGTGGTGGGTTCGAAACCGCAGGGCCCGCCGTCAATCACCAGGTCCACGGCATGCTCCAGCCGCGTGCGCATGTCCTGCGGATCGGTGAGCGGTTGGGCTTCGCCCGGCAACATCAGCGTGGAACTCATGATCGGTTCACGCAGCTCGGCAAGAATCGCCTGGGTAATCGGATGCGCGGGCACGCGGATGCCGATGGTCTTGCGCTTCGGATGCTGCAGGCGTCGCGGCACCTCGTGCGTGGCGGGAAGAATAAAGGTATAGGGACCGGGTGTATGCGCCTTGAGCAGGCGGAAGGTGGGATTGTCCACGCGCGCGTAGCTGGCGATTTCGGACAGATCCCGGCACACCAGGGTGAAGTTGTGTCCGGGACCGGCGCCGCGAATGCTGCGGATGCGCTGCATGGCGGTCTTGTCGCCCAGCATGCATCCCAAGGCGTAGCAGGAATCGGTGGGATAGATGATGACCCCGCCGGCCTTGAGAATTGCCACGCTGCGGCGCACCAGCCGCAGTTGCGGTGTCTGTGGATGGATGCTGAAAAACTGGCTCATGATCCCCGGTCCATGCAGGCGTTCGGCGGCAGCCCGGCGTGCGAATGCGTTATGATATCGGACCTTGGTCGTTTAACGCCGTATGTCCGCTGTACTGGAATTCCTGCTGCTCGCCGCGTTCTTTGCCGGCTACCTGTGGAAAGGGATTTTCTTCGCCACCGGCGTGCTCATGGCCGGTAGCGTGCTGGTGCTGGCGATCGCCTGGTGGCACAGCCGCAAATTCGAGCCGCTGCCGCTGGCGGTCACAATTCTGGCCCTGGTGCTGGGCTCGGTGACCCTGGTGTTTCACGACGCCGTGTTCATCAAATGGAAATTCTCCATCGTCGAATGGCTGTTCGGCGTGGTGTTCCTGGCGACGCAATTCATGCGCCAGACGCTGATTGAGCGCATGCTCGGGGCACAGATACGCGTGCCGGCCGGAATCTGGCGCCGGCTGAATCTGTTGTGGGCCTTGTTCTTCATCCTGCTGGGCAGCGCCAATGTCTACGTGATTTACCATTACGACACCGCCGCCTGGGTAAATTTCAAAGTATGGTGGTCCACCGGCGCGATGCTGGTTTTCGTGATTGTCCAGGCGCTGTACATGAGCCGCCACGTGCAAGTACAGAAGACGTCCTGATGTGGTACGCGATCCTTTCTGAAGACGTGAGCGGCAGCCTCGCACGGCGCACACCGGCTCGACCCGCGCATGTGCAGCGCCTTGAGGCGCTCAAGCAACAGGGCCGGCTGCTGGTGGCCGGGCCCCATCCGGCCATTGACGCGCCCGCGCCCGGCCCGGCGGGTTATTCCGGCAGTCTGGTGATCGCCGAGTTTGCCTCGCTCGGGGAGGCGCAAGCCTGGGCGGGCGCCGATCCCTACGCGGCGGCCGGCGTTTATGCCAGGGTCGTCGTCAAGCCGTTCCTCAAGACTCTGCCTTGATCACCGTCGTGGATACCCCACCTCCGGATCCGCGCATGCAATATCTGCAGATGCACCTGCAGACTGAATTCCGGCCCGTGCGGCTGGAAATCCGCGACGATGGCGCACGGCACGCAGGTCACGCGCATGCCGGTCGCGGTCACTATTCCATGCGCATCGTGGCCGCCGCGTTTGCCGGCAAAGACCGCCTGCAGCGCCACCGCATGATTTACGCGGCCCTCGGCGATCTGCAGCAGGCCGACATTCACGCGCTCAGCATTCAAGCGCTCGCACCCGATGAATCTCATTGATGTTTTTCACCCACGAGGACTCTCCATGCGTATTGCACTTCGTTCCCTGACTTTGATTGCCGCCGTCGTGATCCTGGCCGCCTGTGGCGGCCAGCAGAACCCGGCGGACACCTCCACGGTGCTGGCCACCGTCAACGGCGTGCCCGTCACCAACGACATGTTCCGGGCCTACGTGCGCAGCCTGGCGGGCGGTCAGGAACCGCAACTCGATGCGCAGCGCCACCAGTTGGTGCTCAACCGCCTGATTGATATGGAAGTGCTGGCGCAGGCCGCACAGAAATCCGGCCTGGAAAAACAGGCGACCGTGGCGGCGGATCTGAAGATTCAGCGCACCGGCCTGCTTGCCCAGCAACTCGTGCAGCAGTATCTGACCCAGCATCCGGTCACTGAAGATCAGATCAAGTCGGAATACGCGGCACGCACCAAGTCCATGCCGGGTACCGAGTACCGCGCACGCCACATCCTGGTAGCCAGCGAAAAGCAGGCCAAGGACATCATCAACCAGTTGAACCATGGCGCCAACTTCGCCACGCTCGCGAAGAAATATTCCACTGATGCCAGCGGCAAACAGGGCGGCGAGCTCGGCTGGTTCAGTCCGGATCAGATGGTGCCGGCGTTTTCCGCCGCCGTCGCCAAGCTCAAGAAGGGCGAATACACCAAGCAGCCGGTGCAAACCCAGTATGGTTGGCACGTGATCCAGTTGGAGGACACCCGCAGCATGCCGCCCCCCAGCATGGATTCCGTGCGCGATCAGCTCACCAACAGCCTCGAAGGCCAGGAAGTCGAGGCCTACGTGAACAAGTTGCGTCAGGATGCCAAGGTCGTCGTGACTACCACCAGCGCGGCCAGCAATGCTCCGGCGCCAAGCGCGACACGCGCCCCGGCAGCCGGAACCAAGCACTGATCCCCAGCGTCTGAGATCAGACAGAAACGGCCAGCGCAAGCTGGCCGTTTCATTTTGCACGCAGCGCAATCAGTGCTGTTGCTGGAGCTTTTCAAACGCCGCGCGTATCTGTTCCAGGCGTGCGCGGTTGGCGCCCACGTCGAACAAGCCGAGCTGCGCAATGGAACGAATTTCAATCACGTGGCGTTCCGGCACCAGGTAAAACTCCACGTCGTCCACCGCATTCGCAGGCTGATAGTAGTACTGCGCGGCGCGCTCCGCGGGGTTGCTGATGGGATATTCCACACGCAGGTAATTGCGATGGTTGGACACGATGCGTGCCTGGCCCACGGCATTGATGGCCTGCAGCAGGTCGGCGCTCGCCTGGACGCGGGTGCTCGTGTAAGTCAGGGGCGCAATGTGCAGGGCTGGATCGGTGTCACTCGAGGACACGCAATCGCGGTTGGACGGACAGGGTGCCAGTTGTCCCTCGCGCACGCCATACATGGGCGTGAGGATGGCCGTGCATGACGCCAACAGCAGTGCCACTGTCAAAAGCGGAATGTTCGCGCCCGCGCGCACTTTCAATCTCCGATAACTTCACCGCGCACCATTGCGGGGATCATTCTATATCCAGGTCACGCATGCGGCATCAGGGCTTGAGCAGGTCCAGAAGCTGCGCTGCACTCAACTCGCGCACCCCGAGCCGACGCGCTTCGGCCAGCTTGGAACCCGGCTCCGCGCCCACGACCAAGTAATCGGTCTTGCGCGAAACACTGCCGGTGACCTTGCCGCCCAGCGCCTGGATGCGTTCCATGGCCTGTTCACGGCTCATGCCGGCCAGCGTGCCGGTGAATACGAAACTCTTGCCCTGCAAGCGCCCGGCTTCGGCGCGATGCCCGGGGCCTTCCGGCCAATGCACACCGGCCGCGCACAGCGCCTGAATGATCGACTGATTGTGCGGTTCGCCAAAAAACTGCGCCAGGCTGGCGGCCGCCTCCGGACCGATATCCTGAACCTGGCGCAACGCGTTGCTGGCCAGATTTTTGTTCAGCGCCCGGTCTGCGGCGTGCCGTGCCTGTGCAAGGCCAGCCGCATAGTGCAACGCCGCATGCTGCAGAGCGTCGAGACTGCCAAAGTGACCCGCCAAGGTCTGCGCCGTCACCTCGCCCACCTCGGGGATGCCCAGTGCGTACAGAAAGCGTGCCAGCGTGGTGGTTTTGCTCCCGGCAATCGCCGCCAGCAGATTCTCCGCCGATTTGTCGCCCATGCGCTCCAATCCGGCCAGCTGCGCATGGCTCAGCGCATAGATATCGGCCGGCGAATGCAGCAGTTTTTCCGCAATCAGCTGCTCCACGAGTTTTTCACCCAGGCCCTCGATGTCGAGCGCACGCCGGCCCGCAAAGTGCAGGATGGCCTGCGCGAGCTGCGCGGGACATGTCAAGCGGCCGGTGCAGCGCCACGCCGCCAGCTCCTCGATGACGGTTTTGCCCTGCTTGCTGCGCTCGCGGGTTTCGCGTTCCACATGTGCGCCGCACACCGGACATTTCGAGGGCACCCTTACCGGCCGCGTGCCCGCCGGGCGCTCGCTCAACACCACGCCCACGATCTCGGGAATCACGTCTCCGGCGCGGCGCACGATCACGGTGTCGCCGACGCGCACGTCCTTGCGCAGCACCTCGTCCATGTTGTGCAGCGTGGCGTTGCTTACCGTGGCGCCGCCCACGAACACCGGTTCCAGCCGTGCCACCGGCGTCAGCGCACCGGTGCGGCCCACCTGAAACTCCACCGCCTTGAGCCGTGTCGTGGCCTCCTCGGCGGGAAACTTGTGCGCCACCGCCCAGCGCGGTGCGTGCGCCACGAAGCCGAGACGTTGCTGCCAGTCGAGCCGGTCCACCTTGTAGACCACGCCGTCAATCTGGTAGGGCAGACTGGCGCGCTGGCCGCTCATTTTTTGGAAATACTCCAGACAACCCTGTACGCCGTGCACCACGCGGTTCTCGGGATTGGTGCGCAAGCCCCAGTCGCGCCAGCGTGCCAACACCCGGCTGTGGGTATCCGGCCATGCGCCGCCGCGCACCTCGCCCCAGGCATAGGCGAAAAATTCCAGATGGCGTGCGGCGGTGATGCGCGAATCCAGTTGGCGCAAACCGCCGGCCGCGGCGTTGCGCGGATTGGTAAAGATTTTTTCGCCGCGCTCCAGCTGGCGGCGGTTGAGTTCGTCAAACGCCTGCTTCGGCATGTAGATTTCGCCGCGCACTTCCAGTGCCGCGGGATAATTGCGGCCTTGCAGGCGCAACGGAATCGACGCGATGGTGCGCACGTTCGGCGTGACGTCCTCGCCCACGCTGCCGTCGCCGCGCGTGGCGCCGCGGCTGAGCACGCCATGCACGTAAGTCAGGCTGATCGCCAGGCCATCGAGTTTGGGTTCGGCCGTGTAGGCGACCGGCCCAGCGTCTCCCAGACGTTCGCGCACACGCGCGTCAAAGGCGCGCACTTCGTCGTCGCTGAAAGCGTTATCCAGCGACAGCATGGGCACCACGTGGCGCACTTCGCCGAATTCCCTGAGCGGGGCCGCGCCCACGCGCTGGCTGGGCGAATCCGGCGTAAGCAGATCGGGAAATGCGCGCTCCAGCTCCAGCAATTCGCGGAACAGCTTGTCGTATTCGCTGTCCGGAATTTCCGGCGTGTCCAGCACGTAATACAGGTAATTGTGACGATGGAGCGCATCGCGCAGCCGGCGCAGCCTCTGTTCGGCTTCCTGCCGATCGCTCATGCCGCAAGTTTCCGCAGGATGCACATGCCGCCGCCTGCGGCTCAATCCGGAGCTGACGGGTGCGGCTGAAAGTCCAGGATGCGCTGCCGGATCTGCTGGGCCGATTCAGGAGTCAGCGGCTGGCGACGCTCGTCCAGCACGCTGCCCCCCAGCACCCGCGCCAGGTTGCGCGCCGTCGCCAGCATGTCGGCGCAGGCCGCAACAGCATCCTGCGGGCCGGGCAACACCAGAAACAGGGTCAGCCCGGGCAGCCGCTGGTGCGGCAGGTTCTCCGGCAGCAACACTCCGGGCTCCACGAGGCTTGCCACGCTGAACACCGGGTCTTGTCGCACGTCCTGGGTGACGCGGTGAAACACCTGATACTGCCCATAGTGCAAGCCGTTGACTTGCAGCGCCTTGAGGACCTGCGCGCCGTCGAATCCGTCGGGTTCCACGCCCACCACATGCAGCGCGAGAATCAGTTGGCGAGCACCCGCCTGCGGTGGGCCGCCGGGCAGCTTCGGCAGTGGCGCTGGATGAGACTTCAAGGTTTCCTCCGCGCTCGCCAGCGCTGTACCGTCATCCAGGCTGGGTTCGGCGCGGGTCCGTTCCGCCCGCCGCTGCCGGCGCTGGCGCGACAACAGATACACCAGCACGATGAACACCACACCGATCAACAGAATGATCAGCCGCAGTTGCCACATCTTACATGGCCGCGATGCGCACCGCTTCGTCCACGTCTACGTCCACGAGCCGCGATACTCCCGGCTCGTTCATGGTTACGCCGATGAGCTGATTGGCCATCTCCATGGTGGTCTTGTTGTGCGTGATGAACACGAATTGCACGCGATCGGACATGCCGCGCACCAGATCGCCAAAACGGCCGATATTCGCCTCGTCCAGCGGCGCGTCCACTTCGTCCAGCAGACAGAACGGCGCCGGATTCAATTCAAAAATGGCAAACACCAGCGCCACCGCGGTCAGCGCCTTCTCGCCGCCGGACAACAGGTGAATGGTGCTGTTGCGCTTGCCGGGCGGGCGCGCCATGACGGTCACGCCCGCGTCCAGCAGCTCCTCGCCCGTCAGCTCCAGGTAGGCATGGCCGCCGCCGAACAGTTTCGGGAAACTGCTCTGCAAACCGGTATTCACCTTGTCGAAGGTTTCCTGGAAACGCGTGCGCGTCTCGCGATCGATCTTGCGGATCGCCGCCTGCAACGTTTCCAGTGCCTGGTTCAAATCCGCGAGTTGTGAATCCAGGTACTGCTTGCGCTCCGCCTGCTCGCTGTATTCCTGGATCGCCGCCAGATTGATGGGGCCGAGGCGCTCGATGCGTTGACTCGCCGCGGCCAGTTTCTCGGTCCACTCCGCAATGCCCGCACTGCCGGCCAGACCGGACAGCAGCGGCGCGAGCTCGTAGCCGTCGGCACGCAACTGTTCCTCCAGGGTGCTGCGCCGCACGCGCGCTTCCTGGACGCCGAGCTGCAACTGCTGCAGCTGTTCGCGCTGTTCCTCCGCGCGGTGCTCGCTGGCTTGACGCAGCTGTTCGAGTTTGCGCACCTGGTCGGCCGCGGACTCGACCTGGCCGCGCGCTGCGGCCAGTTCACTGTCCATGTCCGTGCGCCGCAGCAGCAGGCTTTGCAGTTCGCTCTCCTGCTGGCCCGCGGGCGCGGTGGCATCCTGGATGGCTTGCTGCAATGCCGCGCCGCGCGCCTCCATCTGTGCAAGCTGTGCCTGCATGCGCTCCAGATTCTGGTGCGTGGAATCACGTGTGGAGCGCTGCGCCTCGAACTTGAGCGCCAGACTATGGCGGGCTTCGGCATCCTGCTGGGCACGCGCGCGCGCTTCCTCGGCGCGGCGACGCAGCGCATCGCGTTCGGTCTGCAGTGATGTGCGCTGTGACTCCAGTGCCTGCGCGGCATCCTGTGCCGCGTGCAAGTCGGTGCGCGCGGCCTGCAATTCGGCTTCGACCGCTTCCAGTTGCCGGTTCAAATCGGCGAGTTCGGCATCCAGTTGCGCAGTACGCTGTTCCACATGCTGCACCCGTTCCCTGGCGCTCTGGTGTTGTGCGCGCAGATCCGCCAGTTCGCCGGCGGCCTGATTGAGGCTGTCCTGCAGCTCCTCGCGCTGCGCTTCGAGTTCCCGGAGGCGGCGGCGCGCGCTTTCCTGGCGTGCGGCCTTGCCGGTCACTTCGCGTTCGATATCGGCCAGCTGCGTCTGGTGCCGCTTGAGTTCCTGGGCGCGTGCCAGCACACCCGCGCGTTCATCCTCGCCGCGGATGACCCGCAACCAGTGGCGCCCGAGCCAGAGACCGTCGCGCGTAATGACCGATTCGCGCGCGGACAGTCTGGCGCGCATCGCGAGCGCGGCATCGAGGTTATCCGCCGTGTGCACGCTCCCCAGCCAGTCGCTCAGGTCGAGCGGGCCTTCGACTTTGCCGAGCAGGCTGTCGCGGTCGCCGGAGCCGGCCTTTCCGGCCTTTTCCACAAATGAGAGTGAGCCCCCGGTGAGACCGGCCAGCTTCACGGCATCGTCAGCGAACTGGTCCACGCATATCGCTTCCAAGTGGTAACCGAGCACGGTTTCCACCGCCCGCTCCCAGCCGGGCGCCACATTGATAAGTTCCGCCAGGCGCGGTTGTCCGTCGAGCTTGCGCTGCCTGAGCCAATCGGAAACCTGGGCGCGGCTCTTGCCGAGCGCCGCCTGTTGCAGCGCGTCCAGCGAGGCCAGGCGCCCGCGGTGATCTTCGAGCTGACTGCGCAACGCATGCAATTCGGTGCTGAGCTGCTGATCACTCTCCCGCAGCCCTTCGAGTTCGCGTGTCGCCTGTTCGAGTTCGGTTTGCAGGCGCGTGCGCGTGGATTCCGCTTGCTGGATGGCTTCATCCAGTGCGTCGATGCCTGCCTGGTCTGCATCCGCAGACAGCCCGGTGCGCCCCTCCTCCAATTTGTCGCGCCGCTGCAGCCCCTGAGCGTGCTGGCGCTCAAGATGCTGGATGCGCGTGCGCGCGACTTCCGCGGCCTGCGCCTTGTCACCCGCCTCACGGTTGAAGGCTTCCCAATGCTCCTGCCACACCTGCAGCGCGCGCTCGGCCTCTGCCAGCGATTCCGTGGAGCGCCGTTCCCCGGCGAGCGCTTGAGTGTGCGCCGGTTCAAACGACGCCAGCGCGGCATCCGCACGTGCAATCTGTTCGCGGTCACGGCTTATGTGACCTTCGATTTCCTGACGATTGACCTGCAGACTGTCGAGGTCCTGCTGATGCTGACTGCGCGCCTCGCGCAGGTGCTGCAACGATTGCTCCAGCCTGGCGGTGGCAGTCGCCAACTCGTAGGAACGCGCCTGCACCTGGGTCAGGCTGTCGCCGGCTTGGGTGTGCTGCTCGCGGGTCTTTTCCAGCCCGCTTTCGATGCCGCGCTGCTCGGCGATCGCAGCCTCCAGGCGGGTTTCATGTTCACGGATAATACCTTCTTGGCCGCCCACCTGCTCGTCCAGTTCGCGCCAGTGCAACGCCTTGAGTTCAGCTTCCAGGCGACGCTTGTCCTCGTTCAGGGATTTGTAACGTTCCGCGGCCCGCGCCTGACGGTGCAGGTGCTCGATCTGCTTGCTGACCTCGTCGAGCACGTCGTTCAGGCGTTCAATGTTCTCGCGCGTCGCGTGCATGCGGCTCTCGGTCTCGCGGCGTCGTTCCTTGTAGCGGGAAATCCCGGCGGCCTCTTCCAGAAACACGCGCAATTCCTCCGGCTTGGATTCCACCAGGCGCGTGATCGTGCCCTGCTCGATGATGGCGTAGCTGCGCGGCCCGAGTCCGGTGCCCAGGAACAGGTCGGTGACGTCGCGGCGACGGCAGCGGGTGTTGTTGAGGAAATAATTCGAAGTGCCGTCGCGCACTACCTCGCGCCGCACCGAGATTTCCGCGTAGTTGGCGAATTGGCCGCCGATGGCGCCGTCGGAGTTGTCGAACAGCAGCTCGATGGAGGCGGCGCTCACCGGCTTGCGGGCGCTGGAGCCGTTGAAGATCACGTCCGCCATGGAGTCGCCGCGCAACTGTTTGGCGGAGAGCTCGCCCATGACCCAGCGCACGGCATCGATGATGTTGGTCTTGCCGCAGCCGTTGGGGCCGACGATGCCCACCAGGTTGCTGGGCAGGTGGATGGTGGTCGGGTCCACGAAGGATTTGAATCCCGACAGTTTTATTTTGCTGAGCCGCATGCTGAATGGCGCCGCCGGGTGCACTGCCGATCCTGGCCGCGTAGTGTAAAGTATTGGCGCCTGAAAACGCAGTAGTCGCCATGCCCGCCGTGCCCAGCAAAAATCTCGAGACTTTCGCCAATCCGCATCCGGGTCGCGACTACGCGGTCCGCATCCGCATCCCGGAATTCACTTGTCTGTGCCCGCGCACCGGCCAACCGGACTTTGCCGAGTTGCTGCTGGAGTACGTGCCCGATGAGGCATGCGTGGAACTCAAGGCGCTGAAGCTCTACATCTGGAGTTACCGCGACCAGGGCGCGTTTCATGAGGATGTCACCAACCGCATTCTCGACGATCTGGTCGCAGCGCTGAGTCCGCGTTTCATGCGCCTTACGGCACAGTTCAACGTGCGCGGCGGCCTGTACACCACAGTGGTCGCGGAACATCGCCAAACCGGCTGGCAGAGCCCGACGGCGGTCACGCTGCCCTGACGGCGCCATGCTCGAAGAATTCTCCCACGGCGCGCGCTGTCTGTTTCAGGGCTTCACCTGGTTGACACGCCCCGGCGTGCGGCGCTACGTGGTTCTGCCGCTGCTCATCAACCTGCTGCTGTTCGCCGCCGCCATTGCCCTCGGTGCGCACTATTTTGATGCCTGGTTGCACCACTGGATTTCGGGTCTGCCGCACTGGCTGGCGTGGCTCACCGCGGTGCTGTGGGTGGTGTTTGCGTTGGCCACGGCGGTGGTGCTGTTTTACGCCTTTGCCCTGCTGGCCAACGTCATCGCCGCACCCCTGGATATTTTCCTGGCCATGCAGATCGAGGCCAGGCTCACCGGCCGGCGTCCCGAGACCGGCCGCAGCCTCGCCATGGACATCGTCGTGGGACTGCGCAGCCAGCTTCAGCGCCTTCTGTACCTCGTGTGGCGCATGCTCCTGATCGCGGTAGCGGGTCTGGTATTGCTCTTCGTGCCGTTGTTCGGCGTGCTCACGCCCCTGCTGTGGTTCGTGTTCACCGCCTGGACGCTGGCCATCGTGTATTCGGATTTCCCGCTTAGCAACCGGGGCGTGACGTTTGTCGAACAACGCCGCCTGTTCCGGCAAAAACGCGCACGCCTGTTCGGATTCGGCGTGGCCGCGGCGCTCTGCACCATGGTGCCGGTGGTGAATTTCATCATCATGCCGGCGGCCGTCGCCGGTGCCACGCTCATGTGGACCGATTCCCGGGTGCCCAACTCCTGAAGCCCGTCGCAATCTGATTGCCGCCAGCCCGTTTTTCGCCGGATGCAACTTGCCACGCACGGCACAATCCGGTATAAACTGCGCCGCTTTATCTCAGGATCAACGGGAGTTTTGCATGCCGGCCAGGACCAGAGCCGCGGTTTCATCCAAAGCTGCAAGAAAACCAGCCGGCAAGGCCGTACCCAAGGCCAGCCTCAAGAAAGCCACCGCCAAACCCGCCGCCCGCCTGCATCGCCGCAAATCCGCGGCCGACGGCTTCATGGGATTCACGCCCTACCCGCTGAAGAAGGGCGAGCCCTACATGAACGAAAACCAGCGGATGCATTTCCGCAACATCCTGCTGGGGTGGAAGCGCGAGCTGATGGAGGAAGTGGACCGCACCGTGCACCACATGCAGAACGAGGCGGCCAACTTCCCGGATCCCAATGACCGCGCCACCCAGGAGTCGGAATTCAGCCTGGAGTTGCGCACCCGCGACCGCGAGCGCAAGCTCATCAAGAAAATCGACGAGGCGCTGGCCTCGCTGGAAGCCGGTGAGTACGGCTACTGCGATTCCTGCGGAGTGGAAATCGGCATCCGCCGGCTGGAAGCGCGCCCCACCGCGACCCAGTG
>DATEJV010000033.1:0-3976 GCA_035277745.1 Gammaproteobacteria bacterium
CGCACCCGCCAGCGGATAGCCGACTCCGGCTGCGTGTTCGACTCCTCCGCCATGGACTGCCTCAAAACATTCACTGCGGGCCGGTTATCTTATTCCTGCGCCAAGTCCTTTGGACAGCCGCGCCTGCCGGTTCGACCTGACGCATTGGGTGTTTTGTGCTAGCTTGCGGCTGATTTCAGGAGGATTCCCCATGCGCAACCATCTTGTCAGTTCCATCTTGGCCGGTACGCTGTTCGCACTGCTCGCGGTGCCGGGATTTGCGGCCCTCAAGCCGGGCGCCGCGGCGCCGGATTTCACCGCCACCGCCAGCCTGGCGGGAAAGGATTTCACGTTTTCCCTCCAGCAAGCCCTCGCCAAGGGCCCGGTGATCGTCTACTTCTATCCCGCGGCCTTCACCCAGGGCTGTGACCTCGAAGCCCATACCTTTTCGACACACAAGGACCAGTTCACCGTAGCCGGCGCCACCATCATCGGCGTGTCGGCGGATTCCATCACGCGGCTCAATGCGTTTTCATCCGACCCGAAATATTGCGCAGGCAAATTTCCGGTGGCTTCGGACCCGGACGGCAAGATTGCCGCCGATTACGGCTTGAAGATGATCCAGCCCCAGAAGGGCGTCGTGGACGTACGCGGTGACACCGTGACCCACGGCTTCTTCCCACGCACGACGTTCGTCATTGACCGCGAGGGGAAAATCGTTGCGACGCTGTCTTCGAAGGAAGATCACCTGACGCCCGACGAACATGTGACCCGGTCGCTGGCGATCGTGGAGCGCATGCACGCGGCCAAGCGACGCTAAACCACCTGTCTCCAGCATGATTGCAGCGACCTGAACTGACAGTCGCCTGACGGCCGGCCGCACATGCGTGCGGCCGGCTCGTCCCTCAGTATTTCAACGGCTCGAGTCCCGCGTTCTGCAAAGCCGCGCTCGCTTGCGGCAAATCCGTGAGCTGCAACTGGCGCCATTGCCGCATCACCGGCGCGAGCAGTGTTTGCTGTTTCGCAAAACCGCTGCGCATGTCCATTGTAGGCGCGGCATCCGCACTTTCCACCGCCCGCGCCAGGGTGGCGAACGCGTCATCCAGGTACGTCAGGTTGTTGAGGTTCGCGGGCGGCACGCCCACGGAATTGTCCGGGTTGGCGGGCGCGATGCCGCCGATGGCATCCAGCTTGGCGGTCAGCGCGGCCACCTGAGCGGCCAGATTGCCGCTGACTTTGTCTTTGACCGCCGCGAGTTGCGCAAGCAGCGAGCCTACGGCGTGGCTGGCTTCCGCCACCTGCACGCGCGTGGTTTCAATCCGCCGTGCGAATGCGAACTGCTGCTTGAGCTCGTGGGTGGTGACTTTCACGCGCGGATCTTCCCTCACCACCAGCGGCTGGCTGTAGGTCTTGCCGTTCACGGTGAGCTTCAGCGTGTAGGTTCCGGGCACCGCCCACAGTCCGGCCCCGCTAAAGCCGAAGGGATTTTTGAGCGCCGCCGGCTGAGCGTAGCGCAAATCCCAGACAAAGCGGTGCACACCGGCGCTCGCCAGAAGCGGCGTAGGTTGTGGAATCCACTGCGGCGTGGTCTCGATCTTGGAAAGATCGATTTCCGGCCGCGGCGTGGCGCTGCTGAAATGCTGCACCTGATTGCCGAGGGCATCGTAGATATCCAGGGTCACCGGGGCCACGCTGTCGTTCTTCAGGTAGTAGTCGATGTAGGCGCCGAGCGGTGGATTGGGTGCATGCGCTTCGTCGGCGGGCAGCGGCGTACCCACGAAACCGGCCGGCAGCACCCGATAGGCGAGCGCCGGCGTGAACAGCCAGGCACTGCTGCGTGCCACCTGCATGCTCAGCTGTCGCAGCTCGCTCACGTCATCCATGACCCAGAAGGCGCGGCCGTGCGTGGCGATCACCAGATCGGTGCCGTGCACGTCGATGTCGCGCACCGAAGTCACCGGCAGATTCTGCTGCAGGGATTGCCAGTGCGCGCCGTTGTCGAACGACACGTATACGCCCATCTCGGTACCGGCATACAACAATCCGGATTTCACCGGATCCTCGCGCACCACGTTCACGAAGTGGCCGGCGGGAATGCCGCTGACGATCAACTGCCAGGATTTGCCGTAATCGTGCGTGACATAGATGTACGGCCGGTAATCGTCCAGGCGGTGGCGGTCAATGGCCGCATACGCGGTGCCGGGACTGAAATGCCCGGCCTCGAGGATGCCGACTTTCGACCAGGGCGTGAGCGCAGGCGGCGTAACGTTCGACCAGTGCTTGCCGCCGTCGCGCGTGAGCCAGATTAGGCCGTCGTCGGTGCCGGCCCAGAGCAGGTTTTTCTTGAGCGGTGAGGGCGCCAGCGTGTACACCACGCCGCGACGCGGATCCTGCACCGCGCTGTCTTTGGCGGTAACCGGATCGAGCGTGGCCGGTACCGTGAGTGTGTCGCGCGTCAGGTCGCCGCTGATTTTGTCCCAATGTGCGCCGCCATCCGTGGTGCGGAATACATACTGATTGGCGAAATACAGCGCGTGTTTGTCGGCCTGCGAGAACACCAGCGGCATGGTCCAGACCTGGCGGTAGATGCCGGGATAGGCGAGCGTCGGGCCGACGCTGCGGGTCTGACCGGTGGCCAGGTCGAGCTGGTCCACGCCGCCGCCGTAGTCGCTGCCATACACCAGATCGGGATTGAGCGGATCCACGGCGATATAGCCGCTTTCGCCGCCGGCGGTGATTTCGCGGAAGTTCATCATGCTGATGCCGTCGGTGTTGTTGGTACGGCTCGGTACCGAGGCCGCGCCGGAATCCTGCTGTGCGCCGTACACCCAGTACGGAAAACGGGTGTCGGTGGTCACGTGATACATCTGGCCGATGGGCTGATTGAACCACGAGCTCCAGGTCTGGCCGCCGTTGAGGGTGATGATCACGCCCTGATCCACGCCCGCGATCATGTGCGCGGAGTTGTCCGGATCGATCCACAGGCTGTGATAATCGTCGCCGGTGGGATCGCCCTTGAACGGCAAGAAAGTCTTGCCGCCGTCGGTGGATTTATAAATCACGGTGTCGCACACGTACACCACATCGGGATTCTTGGGGTCCACGCTCACGCCGCTGAAATACCAGCCGCGCTGCCAGATGCGCTGATCGCTGGATATATGTATCCAGTTGACGCCGCCGTCGGTGGATTTGTACAAACCGCCTTCCTTGGCATCCACCAGTGCATACACGATCCGCGAATCGCTCGCGGCAACCGCGAGGCCGATGCGGCCCACGCCCTCACTCGGGAATCCATGTCCGCTGATCTGCGTCCAATGGGCGCCGGCATCGTGGGAAACGTATAAGCCGCTGCCCGGACCGTTGGAGGGCGGATACACGTTCCAGGGCGGACGGCGCGTCTGCCACAGCGAAGCGTATATCGTCTGATCGTCGGCACCGAATGCCAGGTCAATGGCACCGGTGTTGTCATTCTTGTACAGCACCTTTTGCCAGCTCTGGCCGCCATCGGTGCTCTTGAACACGCCGCGCTCGGCATTCGGTCCGTACGCGTGGCCGAGCGCCGCCACGTACACCACGTTAGCGTTCTGCGGATCCACCAGCACCTTGCCGATCTGCATGCTGTCGGTGAGTCCGATACGGCTCCAAGTCTTGCCGCCGTCGGTGCTCTTGTACATGCCGTTGCCATAGCCGATGTCGGAGCGCATGTCGGCCTCGCCCGAACCGACGTAAATCACCTTGGGATCGGACGGCGCCACCGCGATCGCGCCGATCGAGCCCACCGGTTGATCATCGAAAACCGGCTGCCAAGTGCGGCCGGCATCGTTGGTCTGCCACACGCCGCCGTCTACGGAACCAAAATAGAAATGGTTGGGCTGGGCGGGTATGCCGGTCACCGCCAGCACGCGGCCGGAACGGTAGGGTCCGATCAAGCGCCAGTGCAGGTTGGAATACAGGCCGGGATCGAAACCGGCCGCTTGCGCAGCCACGGCGAGGAACA
>DATEJV010000034.1:0-4812 GCA_035277745.1 Gammaproteobacteria bacterium
TTGAAACAGGCCTATCGCACAATCATTAGTAAATACTCAGATGACAAGGTCTTCATTTCAGCCTTTCAGGCTGCAAACACGGCTTGGGTGCAATATCAAGACGCCCAGCTTGCTGCTATGTTTCCTCAAGGTTCTAACAAATTGTTTGATGGTACATCAATGAGCGCCAATGACTACCTTGCTGCTCTCCAAAAGCAAAGAATTACAGGGCTTAATGACTGGATTTCCGGCATAGAGGAAGGTGATTCATGCTCCGGTTCCGTAAAAACACCTGAAGCATTATCCGACAGCAATTAGTCTTAAAAATCAGAATGAAATTACGTAAGATACTCATCGCCAACCGCGGCGAGATTGCCTGCCGCGTGATCCGCACCTGCAAGCGCCTGGGCGTACAAACAGTGGCGGTATATTCCGACGCGGACCGTCACGCCATGCACGTGCGGATGGCGGATGAGGCGGTGCACATCGGCGTGGCGATAGCCACGGATTCCTACCTCAACATGGGCCATATCCTGGCAGCGGCCAAACAATCCGGCGCCGAGGCAATTCATCCCGGTTACGGATTTCTCTCGGAGAACAGCGAATTTGCGCGCCGCTGTCAAAAAGCCGACGTGGTGTTCATCGGCCCCTCGCCCGAAAGCATGGACGCCATGGCTTCGAAGAGCGCGGCCATCACCTTAATGGAAAAAGCCGGCGTACCGGTGACGCCCGGCTATCACGGTGACGACCAGACTCTGAAGAAACTTGAAGCCGAAGCCAGGCGCGTGGGTTTCCCTGTGCTGATCAAGCCATCAGCCGGCGGCGGCGGCAAGGGCATGCACATCGTGCATGCGGCCGGGGAATTCAAGCAAGCGCTGGAATCCGCGCAGCGTGAAGCCAAGAACGCTTTCGGCGATGACCACGTGCTGCTCGAAAAATACATCCAGCAGCCGCGCCACATCGAGTTCCAGGTGTTCGGCGACACGCACGGAAACGTGGTGCACATCTTCGAACGCGAATGCTCACTGCAGCGGCGCTTCCAGAAAGTGGTAGAGGAAACCCCTTCACCGTTTCTGGATGAAGTCATGCGCAAGAAAATGGGCGAAGCCGCAGTCGCCGCCGCGCGCGCCGTGGACTACGTGAACGCCGGCACCATCGAGTTCATCGTGGGCGCCGACCGGTCGTTCCATTTCATGGAGATGAACACGCGCCTGCAAGTCGAACATCCCGTTACCGAGGAAACCACCGGCCTGGATCTGGTGGAATGGCAGTTACACGTGGCAAGCGGCGAACCGCTGCCGCTCACGCAGAACCAGATCAAACAATGCGGCCACGCCATCGAAGTGCGTTTGTACGCGGAAAATGCTGCCAAGGGCTTTCTGCCGGTGACCGGACGCATCGAGGCATTTCATACGCCGCATGATGAGTGGGCGCGCGTGGATACCGGCGTGCGCAGCGGCGACGAGATCGGAATTTTTTACGACCCGATGATTGCCAAGATCAGCACCAGCGGCAAAGATCGCGCCGAAGCCGTAAGCCATTTACGCGAAACGCTGGTGCGTACCGCGGTGTTTGGCATGGTGACCAACCTGCCGCTGCTGCGCGGCATTGCCCGGCATCCCGATTTTGCGGCCGGCCGTTTCGATACCGGCTTCATCGAACGCGAATTGAACACCCTGCTCGCCCGCCCCGTTCCCACGCCGGCCGCGTTGGCTGCGGCGGTGGTCAGCAATCTTGCAGCGCACAATACCGCTGCCGGTCCGTGGCAGGCCGACGGCTGGCGCGTGGACGGGACGCACGGCCGGCGTCTGCTGGCGCGCGGCACCGATGGCAGCGAAAACGCGCTGCACATCAACGGCGGCCCGGCCGGCTTCAGTCTGGATACCGGCGGCGGCCACCACACGGTGCGAGTGAGCGGCTCAGACCGCGATCGGCCGCAATTCACACTGGACGATGAGCCCTGCACGGCGTACGTGCTGCGGCATGGTAACGAGTTTCAGATCGCGCTCGGCAGCGAAGCATTCAATTTCACACTCACCTCGCCATTCGCGCCCAAGACCGTCGCACATGCGGATACCGCCACCCATCCCGTGAGCCCCATGCCGGGCCGCGTGGTTGCGGTGCACGTCAAGACCGGTGACAAGGTGGAACCCGGCCAAGCGCTGCTGGTGCTGGAGGGCATGAAAATGGAATACACGCTCAAGGCCACGATGGCCGGTCAGATTGAGATCGTGCTCTGCAAGGAAGGCGGGATGGTTGAGGCGGATGCTGCACTTGTAACCATCAAGGCGGCGGAGCAGTTGTGAGCCAGCATAGGCTTCTGTATACTTGTACCATATATTGAACAGGTCTGAAATCATGCGCGTCATAAACTTCTCCGAAGCTCGTAACAGCCTCAAAAGGGTCATAGACCACGTGGTCAAAGACGCGGACTATGCTGTCATTTCGCGGCGTGATGCGCCGGATGCGGTGGTCATGTCGCTGGATACCTTCAACAGCATGATGGAAACCGTATATCTGCTGAAAACACCAGCCAACGCAGCGCATCTGAACCGCTCTATCCGTCAGTTCCGCAAAGGTCAAACCAAAGCGCGGAAACTGAAGGATGCCTAGCCGGCTGACCTTTACCGCCGCTGCCTGGCAGGATTACGTGTACTGGGAAACCCAGGACCGCAAAACTTTACGTCGTGTCAATGCTCTGCTTGATGACGCCATGCGCCATCCTTTCTCCGGCATCGGCAAGCCGGAAGCGTTGCGCGAAAACCTCAGGAGCTTCTGGTCAAGACGGATAGATGACACTCATCGTCTGGTGCATGCGGTTAAAGAGCAGGATCTCGTCGTGATTGCGTGTCGCTATCACTACGAATAAGTCATGAGCGATTACCCCAAACTTGTCAAAATCGTCGAGGTCGGGCCGCGCGACGGCCTGCAGAACGAAAAGGCGATCGTACCGGCGGCGGTGAAGATCGAGTTCATCAACCGCCTCTCGCAAACGGGATTACGGACCATCGAGGCCACCAGTTTCGTCAGTCCGAAATGGATCCCGCAACTCGCGGACGCGGAGGAAGTCTTTCGCGGCATCGAAAAGAGACGGGGCGTCTCTTATCCGGTGCTGGTACCCAACGAACAAGGCATGCAACGGGCGTTGGCAGCCGGTGCGAAAGAGGTTTCGATTTTCACGGCCGCTTCGGAAACCTTCAATCACAAGAACATCAACGCATCCATCGCAGAATCCATCGAGCGCTTCAAGCCGGTGATGACGCTGGCTGCACAGCACAACGTAAAGGTGCGCGGCTACATCTCCACGGTCATCGGCTGTCCCTACGAAGGGCCCATCGCGCCGGATGCGGTAGCGCACGTGGCGAAGCAACTTGCCGATCTCGGCTGCCATGAAATCTCGCTCGGCGACACCATCGGCGTGGGTACGCCGGTAAAGGCGCAGCGCATGCTGGCCGCGGTAGCGACGGTGGTGCCGATGGCCAAGCTCGCGGTGCATTTCCACGATACTTACGGCCAGGCGCTTGCCAACATTCACGCGTGTCTCGAGCTGGGCGTCGCGGTAGTGGACAGCTCCACCTCCGGTCTCGGCGGCTGTCCATACGCGAAGGGCGCTACCGGCAACGTTGCCACCGAAGACGTGCTGTTCATGCTTGAGGGCATGGGCATCGAAACCGGCGTGGACATGGGTAAACTGTTGGCCGCGGGGCACTTCATCAGCGATGCCCTGGCGCACCGGCCGGAAAGCAAGTTGGGGCGCGTGCCCGTGGATTCACGCCGGGACGCACGCACACTGGTCAACCAGAAATGAAAAAAATCCGCGTCGGCATCCTGTTTGGCGGGAAGTCCGCGGAGCACGAGATTTCGCTGCTGTCGGCCAAGAACATCATCGAGGCGCTCGACAAGAACAAATACGAGCCGGTGCTGATCGGCATAGACAAAAGCGGGCGCTGGCTCATGAACGAACCCTCGCGCTTCCTGCTCAACAGTACCGACCCCAAACTTATCGCGCTCAACAAGGCCAACAGCGAAAGCGTGGCGCTGGCGCCGCAAAGCGAGGGCAAACTCACCAGCCTGAACAGCGGCCGTCTGAATCAATCGGTGGACGTGGTGTTCCCCATCCTGCACGGTCCCTTCGGCGAAGACGGCACCATTCAGGGTCTGTTGAAGCTCGCCAACGTACCGTTCGTGGGCGCGGGCGTGCTGGGTTCGGCGGTGGGCATGGACAAGGACGTGATGAAACGCCTGCTGCACGAGGCTGGCATTCCAGTCCCAAAATTCCTGGTGTTCCGGCGTGGCGAACCGATTGCCTTCGAACACGTGACGCGCGCATTGGGCCTGCCGGTATTCGTGAAGCCGGCCAATCTCGGCTCATCGGTGGGAATCACCAAGGCGAAAGACAAGGCCGGCTTCGACAAAGCATTTGCGGATGCTTTCCGTTACGACGGCAAGATTCTCGTGGAAGAAGCCATTCAGGGCCGCGAGATCGAATGCGCGGTGCTGGGCAACGACGAGCCCATGGCCTCGGTGCCGGGGGAGATCATTCCCACGCATGAGTTTTACGACTACGAGGCGAAATACATTGACGAACACGGCGCAAAGCTCGACGCTCCCGCCAAGCTGGATGCCGTTATCGTCAAACATGTGCAGGAACTCGCCATTCGCACCTTCAAAGTGCTGAACTGTGAAGGGATGGGACGCGTGGATTTCTTCTTGAAGCCGGACGGTGCGCTGCTCGTCAACGAAATCAACACCATTCCCGGTTTCACCAAGATCAGCATGTATCCGCGGCTCTGGGGTCTGTCCGGCATCTCCTACACCGAGCTCATTGACCGG
>DATEJV010000035.1:0-14619 GCA_035277745.1 Gammaproteobacteria bacterium
CGTAGGCTTTCGCCTCACCGCCAAATTTCTTCGACTGAATCACCGTCAGCGCCGCCGTCAGCGTGGTCTTGCCGTGATCCACATGCCCAATCGTCCCCACGTTCACATGCGGCTTCTTGCGCTCGTATTTTGCCTTGGACATCGTCGCTCCTCGTTCTAAGCTGCCTTAAATCTCAAGTCTCGCTGACTCTCTCGGCGTGCGTGCTGGTGAGGGGCGAGGAAGTGAGGGAAACCCGGGGCCTCACTCCTCACTTCCTCACGCCTCACTCTCAAGATGCTTTCTTGATCACGGCCTCGGCCACATTGGCGGGCGTCTCCATGTATTTCTCGAATTCCATCGAATAGGTTGCGCGGCCCTGGGTGGCCGAACGCATGGAGGTGGCATAACCGAACATCTCCGCGAGCGGTACCTCGGCACGCACGATCTTGCCCGCGGGTGCATCTTCCGTGCCCTGCACGATGCCGCGCCGGCGATTCAGGTCGCCGATGATGTCGCCCATGAAGTCCTCGGGCGTCACCACTTCGACTTTCATGATCGGCTCGAGCAATACCGGCCGCGCCTTCTTGCAGCCTTCCTTGAAGCCCATGGAACCAGCGGTTTTGAACGCCATTTCGTTGGAGTCCACGTCGTGATAGGAACCGTCGAAGATCGTGACCTTCACGTCCACCACCGGATAACCCGCCAGCACGCCGTTCTTCATCTGCTCCTGGATGCCCTTGTCCACCGCCGGGATGTACTCCTTGGGCACCACGCCGCCGACGATGCCGTTCACGAACTCGTAGCCCTTGCCCGCCGGCTGCGGCTCGAGCTTGAGCCATACGTGGCCGTACTGGCCGCGGCCGCCCGACTGACGGATGAACTTGCCTTCCGACTCCACGCTCGCGCGGATGGTCTCGCGGTAAGCCACCTGCGGCTTGCCGACGTTGGCTTCGACCTTGAACTCGCGTTTCATGCGGTCCACGATGATTTCGAGATGCAGCTCGCCCATGCCCGAGATGATGGTCTGGGCGGTTTCCTCGTCGGTATGCACGCGGAATGAGGGGTCTTCCTGCGCCAGCTTCTGCAGCGCGATGCCCATCTTTTCCTGGTCGGCCTTGGTCTTGGGTTCGACCGCCACCGAGATCACGGGCTCGGGGAACTCCATCTTCTCGAGGATGATGACCTTGTCCGGATCGGTGAGCGTGTCGCCGGTGGACACGTCTTTCAGGCCCACGGCCGCGGCGATGTCACCGGCGCACACTTCCTTGATTTCCCTGCGGTCGTTGGCGTGCATCTGCAGGATGCGGCCGATGCGCTCTTTGCGGCTCTTGATCGGGTTGTACACGGTATCGCCGGAATTCAGCACTCCGGAATACACGCGGAAGAACGTGAGCGTGCCCACGAAGGGGTCGCTCATGATCTTGAACGCCAAGGCGGAAAACGGCTCGTCGTCGCGCGGATGACGCTCGGCAGGCGAGCTGTCCTTGTCGTCGAGATGGCCCTTGACCGCGGGAATGTCCGCGGGTGCGGGCAGGTAATACACCACGGCGTCCAGCATCATCTGCACGCCCTTGTTCTTGAACGCCGAGCCGCACAGCATCGGCACGATTTCATTGCGGATGGTGCGCGCGCGCAGACCCTGATGGATTTCCTCGGCACTGAGCTCCTGGCCTTCCAGATACTTGTGCATGAGCGCGTCGGAACCCTCGGCCGCGGCCTCCACCATCTTGTCGTGCCATTCCTTGGCCTGGGCCTGCAGTTCCGCGGGAATATCCTGTTCCTCGAAGCGCATGCCCTGGGTGGAGTCATCCCAATAGATGGCTTTCATCTTCACCAGATCCACCACGCCCTTGAAGTTTTCCTCGGCGCCGATGGGGATCTCGATGGGTACCGGGGTCGCGCCCAGGCGCTCCCGGATCTGCTTGTAGACGCGGAAGAAATTCGCGCCCGCGCGGTCCATCTTGTTGACGAACGCGAGCCGCGGTACGCCGTACTTGGTGGCCTGACGCCACACGGTCTCTGACTGCGGTTCGACGCCGCCCACCGCGCAAAACACCGCGCAGGCACCGTCCAGCACCCGCAGCGAGCGCTCCACCTCGATGGTGAAGTCCACGTGACCGGGCGTGTCAATGATATTAATGCGGTGTTCGGGCAGGTTGTGATCCATGCCCTTCCAGAAGCAGGTGGTGGCCGCCGAAGTGATGGTGATGCCGCGCTCCTGTTCCTGCTCCATCCAGTCCATGACGGCCGCGCCGTCGTGCACCTCGCCGATCTTGTGGGATACGCCGGTGTAGAACAGGATGCGCTCGGTCGTGGTGGTCTTGCCGGCATCAATGTGCGCCATGATGCCGATGTTGCGGTAGCGCTCGATGGGAGTATGACGGGCCACGACGATGTCCTCGGAACGAAATCCCGGAAACCGGGTTACCAACGATAGTGCGCGAAGGCCTTGTTGGCCTCGGCCATGCGATGCACGTCTTCGCGCTTCTTGACGGCGTTGCCGCGGTTCTCGGCGGCTTCCAGCAATTCACCGGCCAGCCGCTGCGGCATGGACTTCTCGCCGCGCGCGCGCGCCGACTCGATGATCCAGCGCATGGCGAGCGCCTGCTGGCGCACCGGGCGCACCTCGACCGGCACCTGATAGGTGGCGCCGCCCACGCGCCGCGACTTGACCTCGACCATGGGGCGCACGTTTTCGAGCGCGCGATCCAGCACTTCCATGGGTTCGGCGCCGCGCTTGCCGCCAATCTGGTCAAGCGCGCCGTATACGATGCGCTCGGCCACGGCCTTTTTGCCGCTTTTCATCACCATGTTGATGAACTTGGCGAGCTTGTCGCTGCCGAACTTGGGATCCGGCAGGACGGTGCGCCGTTCAGCTTGTTTTCTGCGGGACATAATTCCTACCTGGCCATCAGGACTTGGGACGTTTGGCGCCGTACTTGGAGCGCCCCTGCTTGCGGTCGCCCACGCCGGCGCAATCCAGCGAGCCGCGCACCGTGTGGTAGCGCACGCCGGGCAGGTCCTTGACACGGCCGCCGCGGATCAGCACCACCGAGTGCTCCTGCAGGTTGTGACCCTCGCCGCCGATGTAGCTGATCACCTCGAAACCGTTGGTGAGCCGTACCTTGGCCACCTTGCGCA
This sequence comes from Gammaproteobacteria bacterium, assembly GCA_035277745.1. Lineage (GTDB taxonomy): Bacteria > Pseudomonadota > Gammaproteobacteria > Natronospirales > REEB76 > REEB76. The sequence continues at coordinate 3,122 of DATEJV010000035.1, forward strand.
GCGCCGAGTTCGGCTTCTTCGGCGTGGTGGTGTACACGCGCGTACATACGCCGCGCTTCTGCGGCGAGCCGGCCAGCGCCGGCACCCGGGTCTTTTCCAGCCTGCGGGTACGCGGTTTGCGCACCAATTGATTAAACGTCGCCATGAAACAACTCACGTTGCCGAGGTTGAGTAACGCTGAAATCCTGCAGGCTGACTGTCGCCGGGGAAGAAGCAACAGGCCGGTCAAAACCGGCCTGTGTTTCGAAGTACCGCGGGGGCGACTGTCTTCGGGCCGCCACGCGCCGCCTGTAAAGCGCGCGAATTTTAGGGAGGTGGAGCGGTGCTGTCAAGAAAACCGCCTGCTTGCCTTTCGGACGTCTCGCCAAAAATTCGCTGCTCCAGAGGCAGCCATCCCTGGCAGACTGCCCGGCCGCGTCCTCCCTGACGCGGCGCTCGGCCGGGGCGGATGTCTATCGGACATCCGCTAAAGCACCGGCCTAGCCCTGGGCCTGTTCCGCCGGCTGCGCGGCGGCGACCGCCGGCGCTTCGGCTGGGGTTTCGCCGCCGCTGAACAATGCCTCGGCCTCGGCCACCTGCTGGGCTGTGGTGTCCACCGCGGCTTCGGCGCGCTGCTTGCGCCGCTGCTCGTGGTAGGCATAACCGGTGCCCGCCGGGATCAGGCGGCCGACGATGACGTTTTCCTTCAGCCCGCGCAGGTCGTCCTGCATGCCGCGCACCGAGGCTTCGGTCAGTACGCGCGTGGTCTCCTGGAAAGACGCGGCTGAAATGAACGACTCGGTTGCGAGCGAAGCCTTGGTGATGCCGAGCAGTACCGGGTCGATCTCCGCCTGCGCCTTGTCCTCAGCACTCATCTTCTCGTTTTCCTCCAGTGCCCGGGAACGATCCAGCTGCTCGCCGCGCAGGAAACGGGTGGCGCCGGAAGCGGCGATTTCCACCTTGCGCAACATCTGGCGGATGATCACCTCGATATGCTTGTCGTTGATCTTCACGCCCTGCAGCCGGTACACGTCCTGGATCTCGCGCACCAGATAGTCGGCGAGCGCGGTCACGCCCAGCAGCCGCAGGATGTCGTGCGGATTGAGCTCGCCGTCGGCGATGACTTCGCCCTTCTCCACGCGTTCGCCTTCGAACACGTTGACCGTGCGCCATTTGGGAATCAGCAGCTCATGCTGCTCGTTGCTGTCGTCGGTGATGATCAGCCGCTGCTTGCCCTTGGTGTCCTTGCCGAACGCCACGGTGCCGGACACCTCGGCGAGAATCGCAGGCTCCTTGGGCTTGCGCGCCTCGAACAGGTCCGCGACCCGCGGCAGACCGCCGGTGATGTCGCGCGTCTTGGTGGACTCCTGCGGGATGCGTGCGATCACGTCGCCCACGCCCACGCGTGCGCCGTCCTCGACCGAGACAATCGCGCCGGGCGGCAACTGGTAGTACGCCGGGATTTCGGTGCCCGCGAGCAGTAGTCCGCGACCCTTGTCATCCACGAGCCGCACCGTGGGACGCAAATCCTTGCCGAGCGTGCCGCGCATCTTGGGGTCGGTGATCACGACACTGGAGATGCCGGTGACTTCGTCCACCTGACGGTTGACGGTGACGCCTTCCACAAAGTCGTGGAACTGGAGCGTGCCGGCCACTTCGGTGACCACCGGGTGGGTGTGCGGATCCCAGGTGGCGGCCAGTTGTCCGGCCTCGGCTTTGGCGCCCTCGACCAGGATGATGCTCGCACCGTAGGGGATCTTGTAACGCTCGCGCTCGCGCCCGAATTCATCGATGACACCGAGTTCGCCGGAACGCGACACCGCCACCCAGTGGCCCTTGGCGTGCTTCACGGTCTTGATATTGTGCAGCTTGACGGTGCCCGCGGCCTTGATCTCCACGCTCGACACCGCCGCCGCGCGCGACGCCGCGCCGCCGATGTGGAAGGTGCGCATGGTGAGCTGCGTGCCCGGCTCGCCGATGGACTGCGCGGCAATCACACCCACGGCCTCGCCGATGTTGACGCGCATGCCGCGCGCCAGATCGCGCCCATAGCACTGCGCACACACACCGTAGCGCGTTTCACAGGTGATCGGTGAGCGCACTTTGACGCGATCCACGCCCAGCTCTTCGAGTTTTTCCACCCAGCGCTCGTCCAGGAGCGTGCCGGCTTCCACCAGCAGTTTCTTGCTGCCCGGCGTCTGCACGTCTTCGGCGAGCACCCGCCCCAGCACGCGTTCGCGCAAGGGCTCGACCACATCGCCGCCCTCGACGATGGGCTTCATGGACAGGCCCTCGTGGGTGCCGCAGTCCACTTCGGTGACCACCAGATCCTGGGCCACGTCCACCAGCCGCCGCGTCAGATAACCGGAGTTCGCGGTCTTCAAGGCGGTGTCCGCAAGACCCTTGCGCGCGCCGTGCGTGGAGATGAAGTACTGCAGCACGTTCAGGCCTTCGCGGAAGTTCGCGGTGATCGGCGTCTCGATGATGGAGCCGTCGGGCTTGGCCATGAGGCCGCGCATGCCCGCGAGCTGCCGGATCTGCGCGGCGCTGCCGCGCGCGCCGGAATCCGCCATCATGTAAATCGAGTTGTAGGACGGCTGGCGCAGTTTGTTGCCCTTGTAGTCGGCGACCTCCTCGGTACCGAGCTTGTCCATCATGGCTTTGGCCACCTGCTCATTGGTGCGCGACCAGATGTCCACCACCTTGTTGTAACGCTCGCCGTTGGTCACCAGTCCCGAGGCGTACTGGTTCTCGATTTCCTTCACTTCGACTTCGGCGCCGTGCAAAATGCGGCCCTTCTCGTCCGGCACCACCATGTCGTTCACGCCGATGGACACACCGGCGCGCGTCGCGTAATTGAAACCCGTGTACATGAGCTTGTCGGCGAACACCACGGTTTCCTTCAGGCCCACGCGCCGATAACAGGCGTTGATGAGCGCGGAGATCGCCTTTTTGGTCAGGTCGCGGTTGATGAGTTCGAACGCCAGGCCCCTGGGCAGGATGTCCGACAGCAGGGAGCGCCCCACGGTGGTTTTGACGCGGCGCGTGCGGGTCTCGAAGCTGCCGTCGTCACGGATCACGTGATCCGTGACTCGCACCTGGACGCGTGCCTGCAGGTCCACTTCGCGGTTTTCCCAGGCGCGATGTGCCTCGGCGACGTCCGCAAACAGTGCGCCCTCGCCCTTAGCATTGACGCGCTCGCGCGTCATGTAATACAGGCCCAGCACCACATCCTGCGATGGCACGATGATGGGTTCGCCGTTCGCGGGCGACAGGATGTTGTTGGAGCTCATCATGAGCGCACGCGCTTCGAGCTGCGCTTCCAGCGACAGCGGCACGTGCACCGCCATCTGGTCGCCGTCGAAGTCCGCGTTGAACGCGGTGCACACCAGTGGATGCAACTGAATGGCCTTGCCCTCGATGAGCAGCGGCTCGAAGGCCTGGATACCCAGGCGGTGCAGCGTGGGCGCGCGATTCAGCATCACCGGATGCTCGCGGATCACCTCTTCCAGGATGTCCCAGACCTCCGGGCCCTCGCGCTCGACCATCTTCTTGGCGGCCTTGATGGTGGTGGCCATGCCGCGCAGTTGCAGCTTGGAGAAGATGAACGGCTTGAAAAGTTCCAGCGCCATCTTCTTCGGCAGGCCGCACTGGTGCAGCTTCAGGCCCGGACCCACCACGATCACCGAGCGCCCCGAGTAGTCCACGCGTTTGCCGAGCAGGTTCTGGCGGAAACGCCCCTGCTTGCCCTTGATCATGTCGGCCAGCGACTTGAGCGCACGCTTGTTGGAGCCGGTGATGGCGCGGCCGCGGCGGCCGTTGTCCAGCAGCGCATCCACCGCCTCCTGCAGCATGCGCTTTTCGTTGCGTACGATGATGTCCGGCGCGTTCAGCTCCAGCAGCCGCTTCAGGCGGTTATTGCGGTTGATGACGCGGCGATACAGGTCGTTGAGATCGGAGGTGGCGAAACGCCCGCCGTCCAGCGGCACCAGCGGCCGCAGATCCGGCGGCAGCACCGGTAGCACCGTCATCACCATCCATTCCGGTTTGTTGCCGGATTCGATGAACGATTCCATGAGTTTCAGGCGCTTCGCCAGGCGCTTGATCTTGGTCTCGGAATTCGTGTCCGCAATGTCCTCGCGCAGCTTGGCGGCTTCCTTCTCGAGATCAATGCTCTTCAGCAGCTCGTAGACGGCTTCCGCGCCCATGCGCGCGTCGAAATCATCGCCGTGTTCCTCGATGGCCTCGAGGTAGGACTCGTCGGAAAGCAGCTGGCCGCGCTCCAGCGGCGTCATGCCCGGATCAATCACCACGAAGGCTTCGAAGTACAGCACGCGCTCGATCTCGCGCAAGGTCATGTCGAGCATCAACCCGATGCGTGAGGGCAGCGACTTCAGGTACCAGATGTGCGCCACCGGCGAGGCCAGTTCGATGTGACCCATGCGCTCGCGGCGTACCTTGGCGACCGTGACCTCGACGCCGCACTTCTCGCAGATCACGCCGCGGTGCTTGAGACGCTTGTACTTGCCGCACAGGCACTCGTAGTCCTTGACCGGACCGAAAATCTTGGCGCAAAACAAGCCGTCGCGTTCCGGTTTGAAGGTGCGGTAATTGATGGTCTCGGGCTTCTTGACCTCGCCGTAGGACCAGGAGTGAATCAGCTCAGGCGACGCCAGCCCGATGCGCAGCGCGTCAAAGTCCTCGACCTGGCCCTGTTGCCTCAACAGCTTGAGTAAATCTTTCATGTTTGCTTCACCGTCAATTTACTGGTTGCAATGCTCGCCGCGGGAACGCCTGTGGCTCAGTCCTGTTCCAGCTCGATATTGATGGCCAGCGAACGAATTTCCTTGACCAGCACGTTGAAGGACTCCGGCATGCCGGCCTCCATGCGATGGTCGCCATCCACTATGTTCTTGTACATCTTGGTGCGCCCCACGGTGTCGTCGGACTTGACCGTGAGCATCTCCTGCAGCGTGTAGGCCGCGCCGTAGGCCTCGAGCGCCCAGACTTCCATTTCGCCGAAGCGCTGCCCGCCGAACTGCGCCTTGCCGCCCAGCGGCTGCTGCGTCACCAGCGAGTACGGCCCGGTGGAACGCGCGTGCATCTTGTCGTCCACCAGGTGGTTGAGCTTGAGCATGTACATGTAGCCTACGGTCACCAGCCGCTGGAAGGCTTCGCCGGTGCGCCCGTCGTAGAGCGTGGTCTGGCCGGACTCGGGCAGGCCCACGATGCGCAGCAGGTGCTTGATTTCATCTTCGCTCGCACCGTCGAACACCGGCGTGGCCACCGGCATGCCGTCGCGCAGGTTCTCCGCCAGTGCGTTGATCTCCGTGTCATTGAACGCCGCGAGATCCTCCTTGCGGCCGCCGGTGCGGTTGTACACCTGCTCCAGGAACTTGCGCAGTTCCTCGGCCCTGGCCTGCTCATCCAGCATGCGCCCGATCTTCTGGCCGATGCCTTTTGCCGCCCAGCCCAGATGCGTCTCGAGGATCTGCCCGATGTTCATGCGCGAAGGCACGCCCAGCGGATTCAGCACCACGTCCACCGGTGTGCCGTCCGCCATGTAGGGCATGTCCTCGACCGGCACGATCATGGAGATCACGCCCTTGTTGCCGTGGCGGCCGGCCATCTTATCGCCCGGCTGCACCCGGCGTTTGACCGCGAGGTACACCTTGACCATCTTGATCACGCCCGGCGCCAGATCGTCGCCTGCGGTGATCTTGCGCTTCTTCTCTTCGTAGCGCCGCTCAAACTCGTGATGCTGGCCCTTGAGCGTAGTCGCGACCTTCTCGAGTTGCTCGTTGGCCTCGTCGTTTTTCAGACGAATCTCGAACCAGTTCTCGCGTGGCAGCTCCTCGAGATAGCCCTTGGTGATCTTGTTGCCGGCCTTGAGACCCTTGGGTCCACCCTCCGCCACCTTGCCGAGCAGCATGCGTTCGACGCGCTGGAAGATGTCCTCCTCCAGGATGCGGCGCTGGTCATTCAGGTCCTTGCGCACCTTCTCGAGTTCGGCCTTCTCGATGCTGAGCGCACGCGCGTCCTTGTCCACGCCGTCGCGCGTAAACACGCGCACGTCGATCACGGTGCCGTCCATGCCCGGCGGCACGCGCAGCGAGGTGTCCTTCACGTCGCTGGCTTTCTCGCCGAAGATGGCGCGCAGCAGTTTTTCCTCCGGCGTCAACTGGGTCTCGCCCTTGGGCGTGACCTTGCCGACCAGGATGTCGCCGGCCTTGACCTCGGCGCCGATGAACGCAATGCCGGTTTCATCCAGCTTGCCGAGTGCGCCTTCACCGACGTTGGGAATATCGGCGGTGATTTCCTCGCTGCCGAGTTTGGTATCGCGCGCCACACACGCCAGTTCCTCGATGTGGATGGTGGTGAAGCGTTCCTCTTCCACCACGCGCTCGGAGATCAGGATCGAGTCCTCGAAGTTGTAGCCGTTCCAGGGCATGAAAGCCACCAGCATGTTCTGGCCGAGCGCGAGTTCGCCGAGATTCGTGGACGGTCCGTCGGCCAGCACGTCACCGCGCGCCAGCGCCTCACCCGGCTTGACCAGCGGCCGCTGGTTGATGCAGGTGTTCTGGTTGGAGCGCGTGTACTTGGTGAGGTTGTAGATGTCCACACCCGGCTCGCCAGCGTGGGTTTCCTCGTCGTTGACACGTACCACGATGCGGCCCGCGTCCACGGAATCCACGCTGCCGCCGCGCTTCGCCACCACCACCACGCCGGAGTCAACCGCCACGGTACGCTCAATGCCGGTCCCCACCAGCGGCTTTTCGGTGCGCAGCGTGGGCACCGCCTGGCGCTGCATGTTCGAGCCCATGAGCGCGCGGTTGGCATCGTCGTGCTCCAGGAACGGGATGAGCGCCGCGGCGATGGAGACGATCTGCTTGGGCGAGACGTCAATGAAGTTGATCTTGTCGGGGGCCGAGAGCGTGAATTCGTTCTGGTGGCGCACCGACACCAGCTCGTCCACGAAGCGCCCGTGTCCGTCGAGCTGCGCGTTGGCCTGCGCAATCACGTACTGGCCTTCCTCGATCGCCGACAGGTACACGATCTCGTCGCTGACCTTGCCGTTGGCTACGCGCCGATACGGAGTTTCCAGGAACCCGTATTCGTTGGTGCGCGCGTACACCGACAGCGAATTGATCAGGCCGATGTTCGGGCCTTCCGGGGTCTCGATTGGGCACACCCGGCCGTAGTGGGTGGGATGCACGTCGCGCACTTCAAAGCCGGCGCGTTCGCGCGTCAGCCCACCCGGGCCCAGCGCCGACACGCGGCGCTTGTGGGTAACCTCGGACAGCGGGTTGTTCTGATCCATGAATTGCGACAACTGCGAGGAGCCGAAAAACTCCTTGACGGCCGCCGACACCGGTTTGGCGTTGATCAGTTCCTGCGGCATCAGGCCTTCGCTCTCGGCAATCGCCAAGCGCTCCCGGACCGCGCGCTCCACGCGCACCAGACCGATGCGGAACACGTTTTCGGCCATCTCGCCCACGGAACGCACGCGGCGGTTGCCGAGGTGGTCGATATCGTCCACCTGACCGTTGCCGTTGCGGATGTCAATCAGCACGCGCAGCGCGTCTACGATGTCGGAGCTCTTGCCGAGCTCCTGGTAAAGTTTCTTGCAGAACTCGTCCTGGCGCTGACTGAAATACATGCCGTCATACAGCACGCCCGGGCCGGTCAGCGCCTGGCGGCCTACGCGCCGGTTGAATTTCATGCGCCCCACCACCGACAGGTCGTAGCGCTCGAGGGTAAAGAACAGGTTGTGGAACAACTGCTCGGCGGCGTCCTTGGTGGGCGGCTCGCCGGGGCGCATCATGCGGTAGATTTCCACCAACGCTTCGAGCGGCGTGCGCGAGGGGTCCACGCGCAGCGTGCTGGAAATGAACGCGCCGCGATCCAGATCATTGGTGTAGATGGTGCGGATTTCCTTGACGCTGTGCTTGATGAAATCCTCGACCTTGGCCGCGGTCAGTTCTTCGTTGGACTTGGCGAGGATTTCCCCGGTGGGAATCTGCACCACGTCGTGGGCCACGGTCTTGCCGGCCAGGTAAGCGGCCGGCACCGCCAGCGTAGTGACCCCGGCTTTTTCCAGCTCGCGGATGTGGCGCGCGGTGATGCGGCGGCCTTCTTCCACCAGCACCTTGTTCTTGACCTTGATGTCGAAGGCTGCGGTTTCGCCGCGCAGCCGCTCCGGCACCAGATCAAGCGTGATGCCTTCCTTGTTCAAATGGAAGGTGTTGGTTTCGAAAAACAGCTCCAGAATCTGGCTGTCGTTGTAGCCCAGGGCGCGCAACAGGATGGTGACCGGCAATTTGCGGCGCCGGTCGATGCGCACGAAGATGCAGTCCTTGGGATCGAACTCGAAATCCAGCCACGAGCCGCGGTAGGGAATTACGCGCGCGGAAAACAGGAGTTTGCCGGAACTGTGGGTCTTGCCCTTGTCGTGTTCGAAGAACACGCCGGGCGAACGGTGCAACTGCGACACGATCACGCGCTCGGTGCCGTTGACGATGAAGGTGCCGTTGCCGGTCATGAGCGGCACTTCGCCCATGTAGACTTCCTGTTCCTTGACTTCCTTGGGCCGGCGGTGCTCGGGCGGCACGTCCTTGTCATAGAGCGCGAGGCGCACCAGCACCCGCAGCGGCGCCGAATAGGTCAGCCCGCGCATGATGCACTCTTTTTCGTCGAACGGCGGCTCGCCGAGTTTATATTCAACGTACTCGAGCGCCGCATTGCCGCTGTAGCTCGAGATCGGAAACACCGACTTGAATGCCGCGTGCAAGCCGGCATCGGCGCGCGCACGCGGCGGCTTGTCGATCTGCAGGAAATGACGGTAGGATTCGAGCTGGATGGCCAGAAGATAAGGCACGTCGAGCACGCTCGTACGCTTGCCAAAATCCTTGCGGATACGCTTCTTTTCGGTGAATGTGTAGGCCATCTTGAGTTCCTCGAAGCGCGCCCGCGGCGCGCGATTGAATTCCACACCCGCGCTCCGGAACACCGGAGCGCGCGTGCCAGACAAAAACACGGAAAGGCCGGTGGCACGCGCCACCAGCCGTTCCCGTCACTGGGCCATGCGACCCGTCACGCTTCCGTCATTCCCGGGAAAACGGGAATCCGGTGCTTTCGTTTTCAAAACACCGGACCCCGGCTCGGCGCACATCCGTGTGCTGGCCGGGGTGAGGACTCCTGTCCTCACTTGACCTCGACGGTCGCACCAGCCGCTTCCAGGGCCTGCTTGAACTTCGCGGCATCGTCCTTGGACACGCCTTCTTTGACGTTCTGAGGAGCGCCTTCCACCAGGTCCTTGGCCTCTTTCAGGCCCAGGCCGGTGATGGTACGCACCGCCTTGATCACTTCGACCTTTTTCTCGCCCACCGTCTTCAAGATCACGGTGAACTCGGTCTTTTCTTCGGCGGGCGCCGCACCCGCGGCACCACCCGCGGTCGGAGCCGCAGCTACCGCTGCCGCCGCCGACACGCCGAACTTCTGCTCCATCGCGGAGATCAGGTCCACGATCTCCATCACGGTCATCTTGGAAATGGTTTCCAGAATGTCTTCTTTTGCAACAGCCATGGTCATTACTCCTGAATAAATGGGATTACGAATCGGTTTATCAAGCCGCCTGCTTCTGATCGCGCACCGCAGCCATGGTGCGTGCCAGTTTGGCGTGTGGTTCTGCCAGGGTACGAACCAACTTGGTGAGCGGCGCCTGCATCACGCCCATGAGCATGGCCAGCGCCTGTTCACGGGTCGGCAACTTGGCGAGTCGCTCCAGGTCCGTGGTCGGCAGCAGCCTGCCGCCGAGGGCCAGCGCCCTGATCACGAACAGTTCGTTGTCCTTGGCGAAATCCTTGACCACACGCGCGGCGGCACCTGGATCCTCTTTCGAGAACGCCAGAACCAGCGGTCCCTTGAGAGTTTCCTTGAGGCACTCGAACTCGGTGCCCGCAATGGCCCTTTTCGCCAAGGTGTTCTTGACGACCTTGAGCCAGACACCATTCTTGCGCGCCTGCACGCGCAGACTGGTGACCTGTTCCACGGTCAGTCCACGGTATTCGGCGGCCACGGCGGAATACGCCTTGGCTGCCACCGCGTTCACTTCGGCGACCAGAGCCTGCTTGTCTTCCAGTCTCATCGGCACGGTTGTCACCTCCTGATGGGTCGCTTGCACACGATGCGCGCTCCTGCGCGCATCACCTTGCGTCCGTTGCCACGGACCTCACGGCGACCCAATCAGTCCAAACCCGATTCGGAGTCCACCGTCTGCGTGAGCCGGCCTTGCGGCTTGATTAAGAAGCCCGTTCTCCTGAACGGCCTCCGCTCACGGTCTTTGACGTCCGAGCCACTAGCACCCGGTCACATCAAAACTCATGTAGGAGCGCCTTGCAGGCGCGACTCAAAATCGCGGCCATCGGCCGCTCCTACAACGCCAACGCCTAGAGCGCCAGCGAATTCTGGTCGATCACGATGCCCGGCCCCATGGTCGAGGACACGGTCACCTTCTTCATATATATGCCCTTGGTCGTGGCCGGCCGGACCTTGTTGATATCGGCCAGGAGCGCGGTCAGGTTTTCCTTGAGCGCATTCGCCTCGAAATCCGACTTGCCGATGGTGCAATGCACGATGCCGGCCTTGTCGGCGCGGTAACGCACCTGGCCGGTCTTGGCATTCTTGACCGCGCCGGCCACATCCGGCGTCACGGTGCCGACCTTGGGGTTCGGCATCAGGCCGCGCGGGCCGAGAATCTGGCCCAACTGCCCCACGACCCGCATGGCATCGGGGCTCGCAATCACCACGTCGAAATCCATCTGCCCGGCCTTGATCTTCTCGGCCAAGTCCTCGAAGCCCACCAAGTCGGCGCCGGCCTTCTTGGCGGCCTCGGCGTTCGCCCCTTGGGCAAACACGGCGACGCGCACGCTCTGCCCGGTGCCGTGCGGCAACACGGTCGAGCCGCGTACCACCTGATCGGACTTCTTGGCGTCAATCCCGAGGTTGATGGCCACGTCCACCGATTCGCGGAACTTCACCTTGGCAAATTCCTTGACCAGCGACATGGCCTCGTCCACGGCGTACTGCTTGCCGGGGGTGAGTTTTTCGCGGGCCGCGCGCATGCGCTTGCTGATATTGGCGTTCATGTCACAGGCCCTCCACGTCGACGCCCATGCTGCGGGCGCTGCCGGCGATGGTGCGCACCGCGGCTTCGAGATCCGCGGCGGTGATGTCCGGCATCTTGATCTTGGCGATCTCTTCCAACTGCTTGCGCGTTATCTTGCCCACTTTGTTGGTGTTGGGCGTGGCGCTGCCCTTCTCAAGGCCGATCGCCTTGCGGATCAGCACCGAAGCCGGCGGCGTCTTGGTGATGAAGGTGAAGCTGCGGTCGTTGTAGACCGTGATCACCACCGGGATCGGCAGGCCCTGCTCGAGCTTCTGGGTCTGGGCGTTGAACGCCTTGCAGAACTCCATGATGTTGACGCCCTGCTGGCCGAGCGCCGGTCCCACGGGCGGGG
>DATEJV010000036.1:0-3295 GCA_035277745.1 Gammaproteobacteria bacterium
CCACGGTCGCCCAGCCGCAGGCCACGCTCGCCCAAGCCATTGAAAACATCGACATCGGCGGTCCGGCCATGCTGCGCGCCGCCGCCAAGAACTGGAACGACGTGGCGGTACTGAGTGCGCCTGCACAGTACGCCGACGCGCTCGCCGAAATCCGCCGCGACGGCGGCCTCGGACGCACCAGTCGCTTCCGACTCGCGGCCGCCGCGTTCAACCTGGTTTCCGATTACGACGCCGCCATCAGTGATTATCTCTCCGGGCTCAAGCTCAACGACGCACACGACGCGATCATCGGCCGCGACATTTTCCCGGCGCACGCCAACGGCCGGTTCGTGAAACTCATGGACCTGCGCTACGGTGAGAATCCGCACCAGCCGGCGGCGTTCTACCGCGACCTGTACCCCGCACCGGGCACGCTCGCCACCTTGCGCCAGTTGCAGGGCAAGGCACTCTCCTACAACAACCTCGCGGACGCCGATGCCGCCTGGGAATGCGTGCGCCAGTTCGAAGCACCCGCCTGCGTGATCGTGAAGCACGCCAATCCCTGCGGCGTGGCGCTTGCGGCCGATGGCGCGTCGGCCTACGAGCTGGCTTACGCCACCGATCCGGAATCCGCCTTCGGCGGCATCATCGCCTTCAACCGCCCGCTCGATGCGCAGACCGTGCAGACGGTAATCAAACGCCAGTTTGTCGAAGTGTTGATTGCGCCGCAGGTGCCCGCGGGCGCGCTGGCCGCGGCGGCCGCCAAGCCCAACGTGCGCGTGCTGGAAATCCCGCCGGGCGACGGTCACAACAGCCAGGACCTGAAGCGCGTAGGCTCAGGGTTGCTGATGCAGATCGCCGACCGGCAGCGCACGACGCGCGCGGAGTTGAAAGTGGTCAGCAGGCGCCAGCCCACGGCCAAGGAGTTCGATGATCTGCTGTTCGCCTGGGCGGTGGCGAAGTTCGTGAAATCCAACGCCATCGTCTATGCCAAGGACGGCCGCACGCTCGGCATCGGTGCCGGCCAGTCAAGCCGCGTGATGAGCGCGAAGATCGCCGCGCTCAAAGCCGCTGAAGCCAAGATCGAGGTACGCGGCGCCGTCATGGCCTCGGACGCCTTCTTCCCGTTCCGCGACAGCGTGGATGCGGCCGCGGCGGCGGGCATCGCCGCCATCATCCAGCCGGGCGGCTCGATGCGTGACCCGGAAGTCATCGCCGCGGCCGACGAGCACGGCATCGCCATGGTATTCACCGGTATCCGCCACTTCCGGCACTAACTCACATAAACATGCACACGCTTCTCGATATCCTGACCTGACTCCCGGCGCGCCATGCGCAAGTCATATTCCGCCTGCAAACCCAGCCAAGTCTCGGGCGAAACATTGAAGAACTTTCCCAGCCGCAGTGCGGTGTCGGCGCTGATGCCACGCTTGCCGTTCACAATCTCGCTTACCCGGTTGGGGGGCACGCCGAGTTCACGTGCCAAGCGGTTGATGCTGATGTCCATGGGCTGCATGAATTCCTCGAACAGGATTTCACCCGGATGGATGGGGTCCAGCAACTTTTTCATACTCATCCCTCAGTGGTAATCCACAATTTCAACGTTGAACGCGTCGCCGTTGCGCCATACGAAACAAATCCGCCATTGGTCGTTGATGCGGATACTGTGCTGGCCGGCCCGGTCGCCTTTGAGAGCTTCCAGCCGATTACCCGGCGGCACCCGCAGGTCCTCCAGCCGCACTGCCCGGTGCAGATACAACAACCGCCGGCGCGCGACTCGTTCGATGGCGCGGAACCGCGGCACCGCCTGGTCGCCGAACAAGGCTTCCGTGTCCTGGCTCCGGAACGATCGAATCATAAGAATAGGGTATTACGTATACCGTAATATGGCAAGCGTCAGAATCCACAGACAGCAGCGGCCAAAACCCTTACCATGTCGCCCCCTGCTTTCGGGATTTGAAACTTGAAGATTCTGGTCATCGGCGGCGGCGGACGCGAACATGCGCTGGCGTGGAAGCTGGCGCAGTCGCCGCGCGTGGAGCGCGTGTACGTGGCGCCGGGCAACGCCGGCACCGCGCACGAGGCCAAATGCCAGAACCTGCGCATCGCCCCCGACAATCTGCAGGCACTGGTGGATTTTGCGCTCGGTCAGGGCATCGCGCTGACCGTGGTCGGCCCGGAACAGCCGCTGGTGGCGGGCATCGTGGATGTGTTCGTCCAGGCGGGTCTGAAATGCTTCGGCCCGACACAGGCGGCGGCGCAACTCGAAGGCTCCAAAGCTTTCGCCAAGGATTTTCTCGCGCGCCATCACATCCCCACGGCCGGATACCGTACCTTCACCGCAGTGGAAACGGCGCTTGAGCATCTGCAAGAGCGCGGCGCGCCGGTCGTGATCAAGGCCGACGGACTGGCCGCGGGCAAAGGCGTGATCGTGGCGCAGACGCTCGCCGAAGCTGAGCACGCGGTGCGCGACATGCTGGCCGGCGGCGCCTTCGGCGCCGCGGGACATCGCGTGGTGATCGAGGATTTTCTGCAGGGCGAGGAAGCGAGTTTCATCGTCATGGCGGACGGCGAACACGTGCTGCCGCTCGCAACCTCCCAGGACCACAAGCGCGTGGGCGATGGCGACACCGGCCTCAACACCGGCGGCATGGGCGCGTATTCGCCCGCGCCGGTCATAACCCCGTACCTGCACGCACGCATCCTGAAGGACATCATCCAGCCGACCATCCACGGCCTGGCCGCCGACGGCATGCCCTACACGGGGTTTCTATACGCGGGCCTGATGATCTCGCCGGACGGCCAGCCGCGGGTAATCGAATTCAACTGCCGCAGCGGCGACCCCGAGACCCAGCCCATACTGCTGCGCCTCAAGTCCGATCTGGTGGAATTGTGTGAAGCCGCGCTCGCCGGCCGGGTCGACAAGGCCAGGGCCGAATGGGATGCACGTCCCGCGCTCGGCGTTGTGCTCGCGGCCGAAGGTTATCCGGGCCAATACCGCAAAGGCGATTCCATCGGCGGTCTGCCGCCGTCACCCATGGATCACGTCAAGGTATTCCATGCCGGGACCGCGGAGCAGGATGGCCACGTGGTGACCAGCGGCGGGCGCGTGTTGTGCGTGACGGCCATGGATGACACGCTGACTCTTGCCCGCCAGCGCGCCTATCAGGTCGCCGAAGGCATTCACTGGCCGGGAAGGTTTTTCCGCCGCGATATCGGTTACCGCGCGTTGGCACGGGAATTTTCCAGACGTTGAATTCACCCGCCGCGTGCGCTCGGGCACAGAATCAGTGCCTGTGTAAGCGCTCCCCGCGGC
>DATEJV010000037.1:0-2948 GCA_035277745.1 Gammaproteobacteria bacterium
GGGGCGAGGAAGTGAGGAGTGAGAGAAGACTGGCTGCGCGGATGCCTCGCAAGCATTTCAATTGCAGGAGCGTTTTCAACCGCGGGTATCGCGGTCGGTACGACCGCTCCTACAAAATCTTGTGGGAGCAGCGGTCTCCGCCGCGATTTTTACAGAGTTCGAGTGCTAGCCGTTGAGTGCAAATACCGGAGGCGCGGATTTGACAGTTTGCTTTTCACGCTCTTCAGCTTCGCGCTGCTGCAGCGCCCATAGCTGCGCGTACAGGCCGCCGACGCGCAACAGCTCACGGTGTGTACCGCGCTCGGCGACGCGTCCCTGATCCAGCACCACGATGTCGTCCGCGTCCACAATGGTGGAAAGCCGGTGCGCAATCACCAGACTGGTGCGATGCTCGGCGAGTTCCCTGAGCGAACTCAAGATCGCCTGCTCGGCATTGGAGTCCAGGCTCGAAGTGGCCTCGTCGAACACCAGGATGGGTGGATTCTTCAGAATCGCGCGCGCGATGGCCACGCGCTGTTTTTCGCCGCCCGAGAGTTTCAATCCGCGCTCGCCTACCAGCGTGTCGTAACCCTTGGGGAGGGATTCGATGAATTGCCCGAGATTGGCCATGCCGGCGGCGCGTTCGATGTCGGTGCGCGCGGCACCGGGCCGGCCGTAGGCGATGTTGTAGTAAATGCTGTCGTTGAACAGTACCGTGTCCTGCGGCACGATGCCGAGCTGGCGGCGCAGGCTGTCACGCGTGACGGTGCGGATATCCTGACCGTCAATCAGGATGCGACCGCCGCCGGCGTCATAGAAGCGGAACATCAGGCGGGCGAGCGTGGATTTGCCGGCGCCGCTCGGTCCGACCACCGCGACTTTGTGGCCGGCCGGCACGCTGAAGCTCACGCCGTGCAGGATTTCGCGGTCCGGACCGTAACCGAAGCGCACATTCTCGAAGCGCAGCTCGCCGCGCGTGACCTGCAATACCGGTGCGTCCGGCTGATCCGCGATCTGGGTGTTGCGCTCCAGCAATGCGAACATGCGCTCCATGTCCACGATGGAACGCTTCATCTCGCGGTACACGAAGCCCAGAAAATTCAGCGGCATGAACAACTGCACCATGTAGGCGTTGACCATGACGAAATCGCCGAGCGTCATCTTGCCGTGCACCACCTCGTAGCCGGCAAGCAGCATCATGGCGGTCACGCCCAAGGCGATGATCAAAGCCTGGCCGCTGTTGAGGCTGGAGAGCGAGTATTGGGTCTTGAGCGCTTCCTTTTCCCAGGTCGCCATTTCGTTGTCGTAACGTCCAGCCTCGAATTCCTCGTTGGTAAAGTACTTCACGGTCTCGTAATTCAGCAGGCTGTCCACCGCGCGGGTATTGGCCCTGGAGTCCTGTTCGTTCATGCGCCGCACGTGCTGCATGCGCCATTCGGTGACCGCGATGGAAAACGCGATATACACCGCCACCGACAACACGATGACGAGCGCAAACCACGCGGAAAAATTCCACAGGAAGATACCCAGCACCAGCCCGATTTCCAGCAACGTCGGCAGGATGTTGAAGAGCATAAAGGACAGCACGAAGCTGATGCCGCGGGTGCCGCGCTCGATGTCGCGCGACAGCCCGCCGGTCTGGCGCTCCAGATGGAACGCCAGATCCAGATCGTGCAGATGGCGGAACACGCGCAGCGCGATGCGCCGCACCGCGCGCAGCGCGGCGAACTCGAATACCAGGTCGCGCAGTTCGCCGAACAGGGTGCTGGCGAAGCGCAGCGCGCCGTAACCGATGAGCAGGGCGAGCGGCAGCACCAGCGCCGCGCGGTGCACGGGATTCAAGTCGTCCACCAGGTGCTTCAGGGCTACGGGAATCAGCACGGTGGCGATCTTGGCAGTCACCAGGAAGGCCAGTGCCAGCATGGCGCGGCCGCGGAATTCCCAGATGAACGGCAGCAGCGCGCGCAGGGTGTGATTGTGCTTCGGGGCCAATGTCATGCGAGTGCCGGGAACCGGGAGAGGTGCAGTTATAATGACACGCGCTTGCCGCCTGCGAAAAAGGGCTTGAGACCGGGCGCGCAAGCCCCATACATGGGGCGGTCCCCAGGGGTTTTCAACGGATTTGCCATGCCTATATATGAGTACCAGTGCCGCGCCTGCGGCCACCATCTGGAAGCGCTGCAAAAGATCAGCGAGCCGGCGCTCACGCAGTGTCCGAACTGCGGCAAGCCGGCGTTGCGCAAATTGGTGTCCGCCGCCGGATTCCGTCTCAAGGGCAGCGGTTGGTACGAGACCGATTTCAAGTCCGCGCACCGGCACAACGTGCTGGATGGCGGCGACAAGCCGGCGGCCGACAAGACCGAGAAAAAGCCCGCGGAAACCACCGCGGCGAAAAGCGACAAGCCCAAGACCGACAAGCCAAAGAGCGACAAAAAACCCGGGACCAGGAAAGCGGCCTCGTCCGCGTCATCCTGAAACATATTCATGGCCGACGATCCAGTCACCAAGCGTCCGCATAAAAGCATCATCCGCCGCTATCTGATTGCGGGCTTGCTGGCGTGGGTGCCGCTGGGTGTCACCATTTTCATCATCAAGTTTTTTGCCGGTTATCTTTCGGGACTGGTGACCCTGTTGCCGGTCGCCTGGCAGCCCGACCATCTGATTGGTTTCCACATCCCCGGGTTGAGCGCCATCATCGGCATCATCGTTATCGTTATCGTGCTGTTTGTCACGGGTCTGCTGGCCAGCAACTTCTTCGGCCGCTTCCTGCTTGGCTTGGGCGTTGACCTGCTGGAGCACATCCCGCTGGTGCGCTCCATCTACAGCACCGTCAAGCAGATTTCCGACACCATGTTTTCCAACAAGGGCAAGGCGTTCCGCAAGGTGGTGCTGATCCGTTATCCGCACAAGGACACCTGGAGCCTGGCGTTCCTGACCAGCGACAGTCTCGGCGAAGTCGGGATCAAGGC
>DATEJV010000038.1:0-27439 GCA_035277745.1 Gammaproteobacteria bacterium
GCATGGCAACAGCACGTATCCGCGGGTTCACTCTGGTCGAAATACTGGTGGTGCTGGTCATCATCAGCATCGTGACCGCTGTCGGGATACTTTCGCTGGCATCGCTGGGTGCCAATCCAGCCGCGGAAAATGCCGCACAGAAACTCGCCGCGATTACCGATCTGGTAGCCCAACAGGCCGTGATGCGCGGACAGCAGTATGGCCTGCGAGTTTCGCCGCATGCCTACGAATTCCTGGCGTATGACGGGAGCAAGTGGTCTCCGGTCAGTGATGACGAGCTGCTGCGTCGCCGGGAGTTGGACAGCGGACTGATCCTGTCGCTGCAACTGCAGGGGACGCCCATCCAATTGCCCGCCAGCAACCCCGCGAGTGACGATCTGCTGACGGGCAACACAGCGGCCAATCAAACTGAAATCAAGCCGCAGATACTGCTGCTTTCCAGTGGCGAACTTACGCCGTTCATCATCACCGTGCGCGGCGCCGATAACAACAGCTATCGCGTGATTGGCGACTTGCAACGCGGCATCCGCTATGTTCCCCCGGATAATCAATGATGCCGGCTGACGCACGCGCACCGGCAAGTCGTCGTGCCCGGGGATTTACGCTCATCGAAGTGCTGATTGCGCTGGCGTTTCTGGCGCTCGCCATGAGCGCCATCATCGCGACGGTGGGAGTCAGCATCCGCAATGCCGGCGAGTTGCAGGACAAGACCTTCGCCCACTGGGTGGCGATGAATGAATTGACCACGCTGCGCCTGGCGCCGGTCTGGCCTGCCATCGGTACGCAGAAAGGCAACGCGGAAATGGCCGGTCAGAAATGGGATTGGCAGGCGGTCGTGAGCAGCACGCAGGACCCGGACCTGCTGCGCGTGGATATTGACGTCAGCAATGCACTGTCACCGGGCACGGCGAGTGCCAGCCTCGTGGGCTTCATTGGCCGGCCTACGCCGCAGGCACCAGGCAGCATGCCGGCGCCACACGCTGATCAGGGCGGTACGCCGGCACCATGAACAGGCGCACGCACGGCTTCACACTGATAGAAATTCTGGTGGCCATGGTCATCGTCGCGGTGATCGGGGTGCTCGCGTATGGCGGCCTGCACGGACTGATGCGCGAGCGCGAGCAGACTGCAACCAGCATGCAGCGCCTGCGCCTGGTGCAGCAGGCTTTTGCCATCATGACGCGCGATTTGAGCCAGCTCGTGGCGCGGCCGGCCCGCGACCCTCTGGGCGGCATGCCGCTCGCCGCCTTCCTGAGTACGCCGCAGAACCAGCCGCCGCTGGTATTCACGCGCGGCGGGTGGAGCAATCCGCTCGCCGACGTGCGTAGTACCGAGGAGCGCGTGGCGTACCAGCTGGACAATGACCAGTTGCTGCGCTTGTCATGGCCGGAGTTGGACGTGCCCGCGCAAACCGAACCGGTCAGGCAAGTGTTGCTCACCGACGTCACACAGTTTGATCTGCGCTTCATGGACAGCAGCGATACGTGGCAGAATCAATGGCCGCCGCTGAATGTGAACGGTGCAGCCTACCTCGCGCAGTTGCCGCGCGCGGTGGAAATCGACGTCACGCTCAAGGATCTGGGCCGCATCACGCGCATTGTCGAAGTGGCGGCACCGTGAGTACACGCGCACCGGCATCGGTAAAACAGCGCGGCGTGGCGTTGCTCATTGCCCTGGTGGTAGTGGCGATCGCGGCGACGCTGTCTACCGGCATGATCTGGACCCGTGAGCTGGACATACGCCGCACCGCCAACATCACCCAAGGCGATCAGGCGATGGAATACGCACTCGGCGCCGAGGCCTGGGCAGAGCAGATACTGCGCCGCGATTATCAGTCCAGCCCCAACAATACAAATCTCACCCAGGATTGGGCCATGCAACTGCCGCCGCTGCCGGTTCAGGGCGGCTCGGTCACCGGACATCTGCAGGACCTGCAAGGCCTGTTCAACGTGAACAATCTGGCCAGCAGCAATGCCGCTCAGGCCGCCGCCGCGACTGCACAGTTCCAGCGCCTGCTGGTAGGGCTCAATCTGGATCCGGAAATCGCCATTG
Organism: Gammaproteobacteria bacterium; assembly: GCA_035277745.1. Classification (GTDB taxonomy): domain Bacteria; phylum Pseudomonadota; class Gammaproteobacteria; order Natronospirales; family REEB76; genus REEB76. The sequence continues at coordinate 2,053 of DATEJV010000038.1, forward strand.
CGGTATTCGACTGGGTGAACGACGGCAGTCAGCCGCATTTCCCCGGCGGCGCCAAGGATGAATACTATTCGCGCCTCAGCCCCCCCTACCTGACCGCGGAGCAGCCGATGACCAGCATCAGCGAATTGCTGCTGGTCAAAGGCGTCACGCCGCAGGTCTATGCGGCCTTGCTGCCCTATGTGTGTGCCCTGCCCCTGCACCCTCCGGGTACCCTGCCGGGAACGCCGTTGACACCGGTGGCGATCAACGTCAATACCGCACCTGCACCGGTGCTTATGACATTGACCACTGGCATCAGCGGCGAACTCGCAGCCGGTGCAGTGCAGGCACGCGCCCAGCAGCCGTTCCAGAATGCAGCGCAACTCACTCAACTGCTGGGGAACATTGCGATACCGGCGGGTGTGCCCGCACCCCAGACGTTCAGTAACTGGTTCCGGCTGTCCACGCAGGTGACCATTGGCAGTACACAGTTGACCATGTACAGTTTGCTGTACCGCACCGGAACCGGCGCGACCATTGCCGTGCAGCGCAGCTTCGGAACCCTATGAGCGAAACCCTGGTATTGCGGATGCCGGAGGGCGGACGCCCCGCCATGTGGCTGGTAATGGATGCATTTGGCAACCGCATGGGACAGCCGGGCAGCGGCACCCTGGCGCAAGCCGCAGTGATCGCCGACGGCAGGCGGGTGCGCGCGTGTGTGCCCGGCGCACAGACGCTGTTCCTGCATGCCGACCTGCCCACGCGTAACAGCCATAAAATCCAGCAAGGCCTGCCCTACGCGCTCGAAGACCGGCTTGCCGAGGATATTGAAAACCTGCACTTTGCCGTGGGCGCGCGCGATGCGCGCGGCTATCCAACCATCGTGGTTACCCGGGCGCACATGCGGACGTGGCTCGACGAGCTCGCAGCGGCCGGCCTGATACCCGCCGAGCTGGTCGTGGATGTGCTCGCCTTGCCGGTACGCGAGCACAGCTTGGTTGCGGTGGCTGACGGCGAACAGCTGCTGGTGCGGTTCCCGGACGGCAACGGCATCGTGGCGGACCGGACTCTCGCCCCGCTGTTGATTCAGCGCCAGCTGGCCAAGCTGCCTGAATCGCAACACTGCACGCATGCCCTGGTGTATGCCGCCGATGAGCCCACGCAACAGGAAGCCGCGGCTTTGCTCGCCGGTCTGGATCTCGAGATTGCCTACAGTCACATGAGTTCCGGCGCGATTGGCCTGATGGGCGGAGGCGCACGTGCACCGCAGGCCATCAATCTGTTGCAGGGAACGTTTGCGCGGCGCGATGGCGCGGCGGGATATTGGCCACGCTGGCGCGTCGCGGCAGTTTTATTGGCGGCGCTGATCGCGATCCTGATTGTGCAGCAGGGTGTGAGCGAATTCAGGTTACGGCGCCAGTCGGCAGCGCAGCAAGAACAGATTGCGACGCTCTTTCATCGTGCACTTCCCGATGTCACGCGCATGGTGGAGCCACGCGTACAAATGGAGCGGCGCCTCAGTCAGCTTAACGGAGGCAGCGGCTCTGCGACCGGCTTGCTGGCGATGCTGGCGAATGTCGGCGCGGCGCTGCAGGCGCAATCCGGCCTGCAATTGCTGGGATTCAGCTATCACGGAGATGTCCTGCAACTGCAGGTTCAGGCCGGCAGCATGGACGCACTGCACGGCTTGCAATCGGCATTGGCAAGCAACGCTGCACTCGAGGTGCAGCTGGATTCGGTCAGCAGCGTGTCCGGCCAGACCACGGGTCGTTTGACGCTGCACGGGCGCAATCCATGAATGCTCTGCAGCAGTTGCGTCAATGGTTCATGTCGCTGGAGAAGCGTGAACGCCGGGTACTGGGAAGCGGCGCGGTAATTCTGGTGGTGTTTGTTCTGTACGTGGCACTGGTTTCTCCCTATGTCAGCCACCGGCATGCATTGACCGCGGAAGTCCAGTCCCAAAGCGCATTGCTTGCCTGGATGCGGCCCGCGGCCAGTCGCATTGAAGCCTCGCAAGGCCAGCAGCCGGCAGCGCTTCCCGGGGGCTCCTTGCTCGGCGCCGTCAATGCAAGCATCGCAAGCGCCGGCTTGGCTGGAGCTTTGCAGCAAGCGCAGCAGTCCGGCGATGGTTCGGTGAGGGCGCAATTCAAAAGCGTGGATTTTGACAGCTTGGTGAGCTGGCTGGCGGGATTGCAGCGCACCTACGGTGTGGTCGCCAGCGATGTTACGGTGACGCGCGCATCGGGGCCGGGCCAGGTGGACGCCAGCATCAGGCTTGCGGACTCCGCTTCGTGAGCTGGCGTTCCGGTCGCTGGTGGCTGGCCGGCATTGTTGCGTATCTTGTATTTCTGCTCACCACTCTGCCGGCCGACAATGTCATCGGGTGGCTGCACAAACGCGTGCCGGATCTGCAGGTCGCGGAAGTGCACGGCAGCGTGTGGGCGGGATCCGCTCGGGATGTCGCATGGCAAGGCCAATCCTGGGGTTCGCTGCGCTGGCGCTTTGACTGGGCGGCATTGTTTGCCGGTCATCTGGGCTTTTTTCTCTTTCTCAACTCCCCCGATTTGGCACTTCAGGCCCGGATTGCGGGCAACCGCAGCAGGTTACTACTCGAGGATGTAGCCGGCCACCTCCCCGTCAACCAAATGGTGCATTGGCTGCCGTTGCCGTCCGGAAGTATTGCGGGCCAGATAAATATAAGGATGCAGCGCATGGTTCTGATAAGCGCGCGCCCCAGCGCAGCCGACGGCGTGATCGACCTGACCGGCCTGAGTTTGAGCTGGCCACAGTCAGTGGTCTTGGGAGACTACGAGCTGAAACTGCAAACTCAAGGTAACGTCATTCACGGGAGCCTGCTGGATACCTCTGGGCCCTTGCTAGTGCAGGGTAGCTTGCGCGTCACACCGGATGGCGGCTACGACTTGACTGGTGTCGTGGCCACGCGTGATCCGGCCAATACCGCGTTAAACAATCTGCTGCAGTATCTTCCCGGCAACCAGGACGGAAAGCATGCCTTCAATATCAATGGCAAATGGTAAGAATGAGTGTCAATTAGTATGAATATCAGTGGCTTATGGGGATATACGAGATAAAAGCTGATATTATTTGTTTGCTAGAGGCGGAGTCGCCGAACGGCCTGGGCCGTTTGGTGCTGGGAGCGCCCCATCCATGAAATCCGAAAATGCCATGTACCTGTCTCCTGCCGGTGCGCTTCACGCGCTGACCGAGCAGTTGGCGGGGGTCACGGGCGCGGACTTCATCCGGGAGGTCGTGCGGCGTTTGGCATTTTCACTGGATGTCGAATATGCCTTTGTAAGCGTGCGCCAGCCGCCTGACAACCCCAAATTGCGCATCGTCTCCGCTTGGCATGTCAATCGCGCGGAGTCAGGCAACGAGTTCGTCATGGAGGGGACGCCGGCGGCGCGCACGCTGGCTGAATCCGAGGTGTGGCACGAAGACGAGGTCAGCAGCCTCTATCCCCAAGACCGGTGGCTGCGCAAACACGGCGTGCGTGCTTATTGTGCCGTGGCCATTCGTGATGTAGACGGCCACGCAATCGGGCACTTGGGCGTCATGTCGCGCCAGCCGCTGCAGGCGGACGCCGAATTGATCTCCGTGCTGCGCGCTTTGGCGATGCGCGCGGCGGCGGAATTGCGTCGACAGCGCTTGGAGGAAATCCAACGCCTGAGCGCGGCAAAGTTGGGCAGCCTCTTCCGCATGACGTCGGACATCATCGGTGCAGCAGGGTTGCAGGATTTCCAAATTACCGACATCAGCCCCTCCGTGGAGCACGTGCTCGGCTACAGCCCGGCTGCGTTGATAGGCCAGAGCCTGTTGCACACGGAGTTATTCGAAAATTCGCAGCTGGGCAGCGCATTTTTTCAGGAGCTGAAAGCCGGCGGCCATATTGTGAACCGTAAAGTCGCTTTGCATGCGAGCAACGGTTCGGTGCGGCACGCGCGGTTATCGGCGGAAGTCGGTGAATTCGGCGGGACGCGCCACATCCTGTTCAGCCTTGTGGACGTAACCGATTCGCAGGCGGCTCTGGGCCACGTTCAAAACCTCAACGCCACCGTCGATGCACTGTTCAGCACTGCACAGGATGCGATTTTTATCTGCAACTATGCATTGGTAAATCCCGCAGAGTGCAAATTCGTGCAGGTCAACGATATCGCCTGCGAGTGGCTGGGCTACACCCGCAGCGAACTGCTGCAATCAACCTGCGCCCGGGTTCTGGATGCTGGTGACCTCAACAAACTCCAAACCGGAGCGCAGCGTGAGCGGTCCAAATCCGAGCCAATGCATTTCCGCAGCAAGGCTGGAAATGCGCTGCCCTGCGAAGTACACGCCAGATTGTTTGGTGAAGGTGATGAACGCGTGTTGCTGCTGCGATGTCAGCGCCGAGCGCAAAATGCCGAGTCCCCTGACACACAGCAGGAACTCGAACACAAATACCAGGACTTTTTTGACAACGCCAGTGATGGCATTTATCGCTCCAGCCCCGAGGGCTTGATTGTCAGCGCCAACCCCGCATTGGCGCGCATACTCGGCTACGACAATCCGCAGGAATTAGTTGCGGACAAGCTGAATATTGCCGCGCGGATTTATGCGCACACTGAGCAGCGCGCCGAGCTTTTGCGACGCATCGAGGAGCACGGGCAATACTCTGCGCAGGAATTCCAGATGTTCCGGAAGGACGGCACCACGATCTGGGTGTGTGACAACTCGCGCGCGGTCAAGGATGCACGCGGACGCACCCTGTATTTCGAGGGCACCCTGCAGAATATCACTGGCCGCAAGCGCGCTGAGGAAGCTCTGCTGCGTTCAGAAGAAAAATATCGGTTGCTGGTGGACATGAGCCAGGACGGCGTATTTCTCAGCCAGGCCGGCAAGCTGGTGTACGTGAACCGCGCGTTTGCGCAAATGCTTGGGCATCGCTCCGAAGACATGCATGGCATGCTGCTCAACGAGGTGATTGTTTCAGCGAGCGACGGGTTGGCGGAAAAAATTGCCGCGGATTCGGTTGATGAGCATTATCTGGACCCGCACGAGATGCACTTGCGCGGCAAGCCCGGCATGCCGCGTATCACCGCTTCGGTTGCCGTAAGCCGGATTTTCTGGCGCGGTCGCCCCGCGGTCATGGGCACGGCGCGCGACGTCACCGAACGCAAGAAAGTCGAGCAGGATCTGGTTCACAGTGCCTACCACGATGCACTCACGGGGTTGCCAAACCGCAGCTTTTTCATGGATCGCTTGCGCCAGGCCGTGGCCTCGAATAATTCCTCCGGATCCGTCCGATTCGCGCTGTTGTTTCTCGATCTTGACCGCTTCAAACTGATAAACGACAGCCTAGGTCACAGCTTCGGGGATCGGCTGCTCACGGCCATCACCAAGCGCCTGCGTACCTGTCTGCGACCCGCGGATCTCATGGCCCGGTATGGCGGTGACGAATTCACGATCCTGCTGGAGCATATCCAGGCCCTGGACGAAGCCACGGCGGTGGCGGAACGCATTCATGAGGAGCTGGCACGTGCCTTCAATGTCGGCGGCCGTGATGTATTCACCACTGCCAGCATCGGTATCGTTACCAGCGCGCCCCACTATCGGCACCCGGATGAATTGCTGCGCGACGCGGATACCGCCATGTACCGCGCCAAAGCCGCCGGCAAGGCGGGCTACGTGGTTTTCGATGAGGCCATGCACCAGCATGTCAAGGCCAATCTCAAACTCGAAACCGAGCTGCGCCACGCGTTGCAGCGCAATGAGTTTCGCGTGTACTTTCAGCCGATCCTCGATCTTGCCAGCGGGCGCCTCACCGGTTTCGAGGCCCTGGTGCGCTGGGCGCACCCCGAACGCGGTCTGGTGGCGCCCGACCAGTTCCTGGCGGTTGCCGAAGAAACCGGGCTGATTATTCCGCTCGGCTGGTGGGTAATCGAAACCGCATGTGCGCACTTGTCTCAGTGGCGCAAGCGTCACAAGCATCTGGGTGACAAATTCACGGTGAGCGTGAACATCGCGAATCGTCAGTTTGCCCATTGGTTGTTGCCGCAACGCGTGGCGCGCGTGCTGGATATGACCGGCATTCCCGCCAATACCTTGTGCCTGGAAATTACCGAAACGGTATTCATGGATAATCCGGAGCTGGCGGCCGAAACCATCAGTCGTCTGCGCACGATCGGGGTTAATTTGCAGATGGATGATTTCGGCACCGGTTATTCATCTCTCAGCGCCTTGCGTACATTCAAGCTGGACACACTCAAAATTGACCGCTCATTTATCGCCGGCATAGAAAAGAATCGCAGTGACCGCGCGATCGTGCGCACCATTACTGTGCTGGCGGCAGACTTGGGGATGGATGTGGTTGCCGAAGGCATCGAAACCGCGCGACAGCTTGAGCTCCTGCGCGCGCTCGGTTGTCGGCGTGGCCAAGGCTATTATTTTTCCAAGCCATTGGCTGTCAATGAAGTGGACCGCTACCTGGCAGCCTTGAAACCACTCACCGCCTGAACGGGTGACATTGCTGCTGTGGTGGCTTTGTCGTGCACCGCGCGGATGCCGCGATGCTTCCCGGTGCTGGTGATTTCTACAAGACAGCGGCTATGGCCAGCAGCCATTTGGGCCAGTGCACTCCCGCAATACCCATTGCGACTAACACGATTACTATCACCAAGGCGAGCACAAAGATGAGCTGCGTCAAACGCAGGGAATTGATCCGTGCTTTTCGGTCGGAATCAGATTTCACGTGATGCAGAGGGTAGGAGGATCCGCCGCCAGGATTTGTTGAGCCGGATGGATGAATGCCGGGTATTGCAGGGTGCAAGCGTCGTGAGCTTGGTCATGAATGCGTGCAGCCTCGGCGCTTCCGGCAGCACGGCGATAGTCGTGGGATTTGGCTGTACACCAGCATTTTGCAGGGCACATTTCAGGGTTTGGTCGGGGCGAGAGGATTTGAACCTCCGACCACTTGCACCCCATGCAAGTGCGCTACCAGGCTGCGCTACGCCCCGCTCGTTTGAACTACATGTGCATGCACACGCCGGTGCCATGATAACCGATACGCGCACCCGCTGCCTGGAAAATGTTCTTGCGGTTCAGCGTTTGAGCAGCTGCAGCAGGTCTTCGAGCTCGGTGCGCAGCTGATGGACAATCTGCTGGCTTTGCGACACGTCTTGACGTGCCGTGTCGCTGGAAAGCTGTTGACGCGCACCCCCGATGGTAAAACCCTGATCATAAAGCAGGCTGCGTATCTGGCGGATGACCAACACGTCGTGACGTTGATAGTAACGCCGGTTGCCGCGGCGCTTGACCGGCTTGAGCTGTGGAAATTCCTGTTCCCAATAGCGCAATACGTGCGGCTTCACGCCGCAAAGATCGCTGACTTCACCGATGGTGAAATAGCGCTTGCCGGGGATGGCCGGCAGTTCGTTATTGTTCCCGGCTTCCAGCATAGGTTTCGACTCGTGCCTTGAGTTTTTGTCCGGGCCTGAAGGTCACCACGCGGCGTGCACTGATGGGGATCTCCTCACCGGTCTTGGGGTTCCGACCGGGACGCTGGTTTTTGCTGCGCAGGTCGAAATTGCCGAAGCCCGACAGCTTTACCTGCCGCCCCCGCGCCAAGGCCTGGCGGACTTCCTCGAAAAACAGGTCCACCAGTTCCTTCGCCTCCCGCTTGTTGAGCCCCAGCTCTTCAAACAAGGCCTCGGCCATCTCCGCCTTGGTCAGCGCCATGCTCAGTCTCTTATTGTTGCACCCAGTGTATCCTGCAGCTTCCGGACTACTTGCTTGACAGTCGCATCAGCAGCCTCGTCCGTTAGAGTGCGCGAAGAGTCTTGTAAAATCAAGCTTAAAGCCACGCTTTTTCGTCCAGAATCTATGCCTGGTCCATGATATATGTCAAATATATGAACTTCAATAGGCTGGGGGCCGGCGGCCTCCCGCACCAATCCCAAAATCCTGGCGGCGGGCACCCTTTCGTCCACCACCACTGCCAGATCCCGCGACAGCGAAGGAAATGGGGATATTGGCGCAAGCTTCGGCAGGCGGCCATGCAGCAATGGCCCCAGGCGCAGTTCAAACAGGAATACCGGTTGATCCAACGTCAGTTCACGCAGCAGGGTTGGATGTAACGCTCCCATCCAGCCAAGCTCAACGCCATCCAGGCGAAATTTTGCCGACTGGCCCGGGTGCAACGCAGGATGCGGTGCTGCGCTGGCCTCCAGGCGCTCAGCGGATCCGCTTGCCACCAGCAGGGCTTCCACATCGCCCCGAAGATCCGCAAGGTCGGCCACGCGCTGCGGCAATCCCCATTGCGCGGGATATTGGAACCCGGTTATCAGCCCAGATAAGACATTTTCTTGTGTTATTTCAGCGTGTTGTAAAATAAATCTCATACCACACTCAAAAATACGCACGCGCTTTTGTTGGCGATTCAGGTTGTAACGCAATGTCTGAACCAAGCCCGGCCATAGGCTGCCACGCATTTCGGTCATGTCGGTGGTGATGGGGTTGGCCAGTGCAATGCCCGGGCCGCCGGCAAGTCGTTGCTGCAGCGGCCCATCTACGAAGCTGTAGGTGATGACCTCCTGGTATCCGCGCCCGGTCAGTATGTCCCGCAGCCGGGCCAACGGCAGCTGTTCCTCCGGCAATGGCAGCATGCGCTGGGTGGACGGGTAGGCAATGGCAGGTATGCGGTCATATCCGAACACCCGCCCCACCTCTTCCACCAGATCCTCTTCCCTTTCAATGTCGAAGCGGTGACTGGGCGCCCTCACCTCCCAGATGCGCGCGCGCTTGCGTGTCCGGAATCCCAGGCGACTCAGGATACGGCCCACTTCGCGTTCGGGAACTTTGATACCCAGCAACTGTCTCAATTTCAGTTGCCGCAGAACCAGTTTGGCTGCCGCATTTTTCCTCCCGGCAACCCTGTTCACGGGACCCGGCTCTCCATTCGCAAAGTCCAAAAGCAGTCGCGTCGCACGCTCCAGCGCACGCGTCTGACCCGTCGGATCCACGCCGCGTGCGAAACGGTAGGCCGCATCCGTTTGCACGCCCAGTTTGCGCTCACGACTGCTGATGGTCTGGGGCGGGAAAAAAGCGGCTTCCAGATAGATATCTCGCGTATCCGCCTGCACGCTCGATGCCGTGCCGCCCATGATTCCGCCCACGCCCAACGGACGCTTGCTGTCGGCGATGACCAACATGTCCGGCTCCAGGGTGCGAGTATTCCCATCCAGAAGCTGCAGTGGCTCGCCGGCCCTGGCCATGCGCACCACAATGCCTCCTGACAGCCGCTTCAAGTCGTAGGCATGCATCGGCTGCCCCAGTTCCAGCATGACGTACTGGGTTACGTCCACCACCGGGTGCACGCAGCGTAATCCGGCGCGGCGCAATCGCTCGCGCATCCACAACGGGGTCACGGCATCGGTACGCAAACCACGAATGATCCGCCCGGCAAATACCGGACAAGCTTCCGGTGCCACGAGATTCACCGGCAGCGCGTCTTTGATCGTCGGCTTGACCGGCGCGCACTGCGGTAGCTTCAAGTCCAGATCGAAGAGCGCGCCCAGCTCGCGCGCGATGCCGAGCACGCTCAGGCAGTCACCACGATTCGGCGTGATGTCCACTTCCAGAATCTTGTCGGCACCACCCAACACCTGAACCAGCGGCTTCCCGACCACCGAATCCATGGGTAATTCCACAAGGCCCGAGTGATCATCTGCAATGCCCAGCTCGTGCGCGGAACACAGCATGCCCTGGGACTCCACTCCCCTCAGCTGGCTCACATGAATCTCCGTACCGTCCGGCAGGCGGCCACCTGGCAGAACCACGGCGGCTTTCATGCCCGCGTGTGCGTTAGGCGCACCGCAAACGATTTGCAGTTGTTTCCCGGCGCTGACGCGGACATCGCAAATGCTGAGTTTGTCTGCCTGAGGATGACGCGCGACCTTCAGTACCTCGCCGACTACCACCTTGTCGAGCGGCGGCAGCGCATCCGTAACGGACGAGATTTCAATTCCGGCCAACGTCAGGCGCTCGGCAAGCTCCCCGGCCGTGGCCCGCGGGTTCACGAATTCACGCAGCCACTGTTCGCTGAGTTTCATGGCTGATGCTCAGCGGAACTGGCGCAGGAAGCGCAGATCGTTTTCATAGTTCATGCGGATATCATTGATGCCGTAGCGCAGCATGCCCAGCCGTTCAATACCCACACCGAAGGCCCAACCGCTGTAGCGCTGGATGTCGACGCCACAGGTTTCCAACACGTTGGGGTGCACCAGGCCGCAGCCCAGCACCTCCAGCCAGCCGGTCTGCTTGCAGACGCGGCAGCCGGCGCCGCCGCAGAAAATGCAGCTGATGTCGACTTCGGCCCCCGGCTCCACGAAGGGAAAATACGAGGGGCGGAACCGCAACTTGAGATCATCCTTTTCAAAGAACCTCTGCAGGAAATCGGTGAGCGTGCCGCGCAGGTGCGCCATGCTCACCCCCGCGTCGACGAGCAGACCCTCCACCTGGTGGAACATGGGTGTATGCGTCACGTCGTAGTCGTGGCGGAAGGTGCGACCCGGCGCGATCACCCTGAGCGGCGCACCGTATTTGAGCAGCGCGCGGATCTGCACGGGTGAGGTATGCGTGCGCAGCAGCAAAGGCCGGCCCTTCAGATAGAAGGTGTCCATCTCGGCACGCGCCGGGTGCGCCGGTTTGAAATTCAGAGCGTCGAAGTTGTGGAATTCGTCCTCAATTTCGGGCCCTTCTTCCACGTGGAAGCCGAGGCTGGTGAACAGCGCTTGTACGCGTTCCAGGATGCGGGTCACGGGATGCAGGCCGCCGGGGTCCTGCCCGCGCCCGGGCAGGGTCACATCCACGGCATCGGCGGCCAGTTGTTTCGCCAGGGCGCGCTGCTCCAGTTCCTGGCGGCGCGTGTCCAGCAGCTCGGTGATCGCCTGCTTGGCTCGATTGACATGCTGACCGGCTGCAGGCCGCTCTCCCGGCGGCAGGCTGCCCAGGGCTTTCAGCTGTTCGGTAAGTACGCCCTTCTTGCCGAGGTAGTGGACGCGCACCTGGTCCAGCGCCGCGAGCGATTCGCTGGCGACCGCGCGTGCGTGTGCTTCCTGGATCAGTTGATCGAGTTCAAGCACGGTTCTCGGTTCCCTGGTTCACAGACAACAGAGGGGAAAAACCTCGCGGCCTTTCCCCTCGCTGGGTTACCGGCGGCCGCTACAGGCGGCGAACAAGTCAGGCCAGACTTGTCTTGGCCTTTTCCACGAGCGTTGCGAAGGCCGCCTGATCGCTGACGGCGATGTCGGCGAGCAATTTGCGATCGAGGCTGACCTGCGCGCGCTTCAGTCCATGCATGAAGCGGCTGTAGGACAGGCCGTGGAGCCGGGCGGCGGCATTTATGCGCGCCACCCACAAGGCACGAAATTCCCGTTTGCGCACCCGACGGTCACGGAAGGCATATTGGCCCGCCTTCATGACTGCCTGTTTGGCGGCCCTGACTGTCTTGCGGCGTGCGTTGTAATAGCCCTTGGCGCGACCCAGGGTTTTTTTGTGCTTGGCGCGGCTGGTTACCGAACGTTTTACGCGAGCCATGATGATGTACCTCCTTTATGACCAGGGCAGCATTTGCCGCACGCGCCCATGATCCTGCGGCACTACGGCCGTGCCGCCGCGCAACTGGCGTTTGCGCTTCGAGCTTTTCTTGGTAAGGATGTGCCGCTTGTGCGAGTGTCCGCGCTTGTATTGGCCGCTGGCATTGGCGCGGAAGCGCTTGGCCGCGGCACGGTTAGTCTTCAACTTTGGCATTGTCTGAACTCCTGGGTTTCATTTTATAAAGTCTGGCCCCGCTTGCGCGGCGTTTGTGTTGCCAGACGGCGGGGCAACCATGGCCCCGCTTTTGCTTCAGTCTCCAACGAGACTTATTTCTTCTTGGGCGACAGCACCATGACCAGCTGCCGGCCTTCGAGTCTTGGATGTTGCTCCACCTGCGCGGCTTCGGTGAGATCGCCCCGGATGCGCTCGATCAAACCTGTGCCCAGCTCCTGGTGCAGCATCTCGCGGCCGCGGAACCGGATCGTGACCTTGGCCTTGTCGCCCTCCGCCAGGAAACGCGTCAGATTGCGCAACTTGATCCGGTAGTCACCTTCGTCCGTGGTGGGCCGGAACTTCACTTCCTTGACCTGGATTTGCTTCTGCTTCTTGCGCGCGCTTTGCTGTTTCTTGTTGAGCTCAAAGAGGTACTTGCCAAAATCCATTACCCGGCACACCGGGGGTTCAACCGTGGGCGACACCTCCACGAGATCCAGTCCGGCCTGTTCCGCGTACTGTACGGCCTCGCGAGTGAACATGATGCCGATCTGCTGGTTATCCGGGCCGATGACCCGGACCTTGGGTGCCGTGATCTCCCCGTTGCGCCGGGCGCGTTTTTCCGAACTGATTAGCCGATCCTCCAAAAATAAACCTGAACCCGCCTCATGTTGCCCCTGGGGCGGCGTTCAGGCCGACTCTCCGCGGCTCGTGACCTCGCTGGCAAGCCGCCGGGCAAATTCCTCGATTTTGAGGCTGCCCAAGTCGTTGCCGGCGCGGGTGCGCACCGCCACGGAACCTGATTCCTGCTCCCGGTCGCCCGCCACCAGAAGGTAGGGAACGCGCTGGAGCGTGTGTTCGCGAATTTTAAGGCCGATCTTCTCGTTTCTCAAGTCGGCTTCCACCCGAAGCCCCTGATTTTTCAGGATTTCGGTGATCCGGCCTGCATAGTCGTCCTGCCGGCTGGTAATGGTCAGGACTACCGCCTGCACCGGGGCCAGCCAGGCCGGAAAACGGCCGGCATGATGTTCCATGAGGATGCCGAGGAAACGCTCCATGGAGCCCACAATGGCACGGTGCAACATCACCGGTACATGCCGGCTACCGTCTTCGCCCACGTATTCGGCGCCCAGGCGGCCCGGCATGGAGAAGTCCACCTGCATGGTGCCCACCTGCCAGGAGCGGCCGATGGAATCCTTCATGTGGTATTCGATCTTGGGGCCGTAGAAGGCGCCCTCCCCCGGCAGTTCCTGCCACTCCACCCCGCAGGCGCGCAGCGCCTGACGGAGTGCGGCCTCGGCCTTGTCCCATACCTCGTCGGAGCCGATACGCTGACCGGCACCTGGACGCAGGGCGAGTTTCACGCCGATGGCGGGGAAACCGAAGTCGCCGTAGACGCGCATCGCCTGACGATGAAACGCCACCACTTCGCTTTCGATCTGGTCTTCGGCGCAGAAAATGTGGCCATCGTCCTGCACGAAGCCGCGCACCCGCATCAAGCCATGCAGTGCGCCGGAGGGCTCATTGCGGATGCAGGAGCCGAACTCGCCGTAGCGAATCGGCAGTTCACGGTAGCTGTGCAGCCCGTGTTTGTACACCAGCACGTGGCCTGGGCAATTCATGGGCTTGAGCGCATAGTCGCGATTTTCCGACGCCGTGGTAAACATGTTGGCACGATAGTTCTGCCAGTGACCGGTTTTTTCCCACAAGCTCTTGTCGAGAATCTGTGGACAACGGATTTCCTGGTAACCACTGTCGCGGTACACGGTGCGCAAATACTGTTCCACCGCCTGCCATATTGCCCAACCCTTGGCGTGCCAGAACACCATGCCGGGCGCCTCTTCCTGGGTGTGGAACAGATCCAGCTCACGCCCGAGACGCCGGTGGTCGCGCTTTTCGGCCTCCTCCAGCCGCGTCAGGTATTCGCTGAGCGCTTTCTTGTCCGCCCAGGCCGTGCCGTAGATGCGTTGCAGCATCTCGTTCTTCGAATTACCGCGCCAGTAGGCACCGGCGACTTTGGTCAGGTGAAATGCCTTCAGGTGTCCCGTAGACGGCACGTGCGGGCCACGGCACAGATCAATGAAATCACCCTGACGATACAGTGAGATTTCCTCGTTGGCCGGGATGCTCGCGATGATCTCCGCCTTGTATTTTTCGCCCAGGTCGCGGAAGAATTTGACCGCCGCGTCGCGCGGCATGGTACTGCGGCTCACCGGTTGATCCTGCGCGGCCAATTCCTGCATGCGGTTTTCAATGGCGGCAAGATCTTCCTGGGTGAATGGCCGCTGGTAGGCAAAGTCATAGTAGAAGCCGTCCTCGATCACCGGACCGATGGTGACCTGGGCTTGCGGAAAAAGTTGCTTCACCGCCTGGGCTAGAAGATGCGCGGTGGAATGGCGGATGACTTCGAGCCCTTCCGGATCGCGGTCGGTCACGATATTGAGCTTGGCATCTCGGCTGATGAGGAACGAAGTATCCACCAGCTTGTCATCGACTTTGCCGGCGAGCGCCGCCTTGGCAAGGCCGGGGCCGATGCGCGCGGCCACTTCGGCCACGGTTACCGGACGATCAAACTTTTTCCGGGAATTGTCGGGGAGCGTAATAGCGGGCATTGCAGTCTTCCTTACAGTGGCGGCCGGTACCAAAGGCCGCATGTTTCGGGTTGTATAAATTTCCAATCTGGCATTTGGTAGGCGCGATTGGACTCGAACCAACGACCCCCACCATGTCAAGGTGGTGCTCTAACCAGCTGAGCTACGCGCCTGCAGGGTGCAGACGATACCGGAATGGCGTCATAGCGGCAAGATTTCAGCCGCATGTGGATTCACAGACCCATGGCGGCCGCATGCACGCGGCGAATTATATCGAACCGGCGTGCTGCATCATTGGTTTATTGATCATTCCGATAGACATCCGTACTCAGGTATCTCAGGCCGGAATCAATTATCAATGTGACTACCGTCGCTTCCGCGCCGAGCTTCCGGGCAAGCTTGAGCGCGGCAATCACGTCGAGACCGGATGACGTACCTCCGAAGATGCCTTCGTCCCGCGCCAGGCGGCGGCACATCCGATTCGACGCCTCCGTGGTATCCGCCAGGACCGGGTTGACCTGAGCCGGATCCCACGGGGCGGAACGAAGCCGATGCCGATGCCCTAACGGTATCGCCGGGCCGCAGCCGGCCGCTGGCTTCAGCCGCTTCAATTGCGGCCTTGGCCATGCGGTCTTTCACGTTGCCGGTCGGGTTCGCGCCTTCCAGTTTGACCAGCACGCGCGCGCAGCCGGGTGGTACAACCCGGTGCAGCTGGACGAGCGGCGTGTTGCCTATGGCGTCGAGAACATTCGCTGCGATGCGCATGGCTTGTCTCCGCATGGATTCTTTGTTGGCGCGAGTGTCAGGCGCTGGTTACGCATCAATCGCGGCGGGCCGGATTCCATTCCTTGGCAGCGCGGTCACGCCCGCGATTCAGCCGGTCTTGACCTGCGGCAGGCCCATGTCAATTTCCTGGATGCGGCGGATTTCATCGCGCAGGCGCGCCGCCTCCTCGAATTCCAGTTCGCGTGCATGCTTGTGCATCTGCTGTTCCAGCTGCTTGATGAGCTTCAGGCGCTTGTCCGGCGCCATGACTTCGTATCTGGCGCGCTCTTCGGCGACCTTGAGATAGGTCACCTTGGTTGCACCCGGCACCGTGCTGCGTGCGCCTTCCATGACGTCCGCCACCGCCTTGCGGATTCCCTGGGGCGTGATGCCATGTTGCCGGTTGTAGGCCATCTGCCTGTCGCGACGCCGGTTGGTCTCGTCCAGTGCGCGCCGCATGGAGCCCGTAACCTGATCGGCATACAGAATCGCCTTGCCGTGCACGTTGCGCGCCGCACGCCCGATGGTCTGAATCAACGAGCCTTCGGAGCGCAGGAAGCCCTCCTTGTCCGCGTCCAGGATCGCCACCAGCGACACTTCCGGCAGGTCCAGACCTTCGCGCAGCAGGTTGATGCCGACCAGCACGTCGAATGCGCCGAGCCGCAGGTCGCGGATGATCTCGGTGCGTTCCACGGTCTCGATGTCCGAGTGCAGATAGCGCACGCGCACCGCGTGCTCGGCAAAATACTCGGTCAAATCCTCGGCCATGCGCTTGGTGAGGGTGGTCACGAGCACGCGCTCGTTTTGCGCGGCACGCACCCGGACTTCGGAGAGCAGGTCGTCCACCTGGGTACGTGCGGGACGCACTTCGACTTCCGGGTCCACCAGTCCGGTGGGACGCACGACCTGCTCCACGGTCTGGTCGGAATGCTGCTTTTCGTAGGGACCGGGCGTGGCGGAGGCGAAGATGATCTGCGGCGCGCGCGCTTCCCATTCCTCGAAACGCAGCGGTCGGTTGTCCAGCGCCGAGGGCAGGCGGAAACCGTATTCCACCAGGGTTTCCTTGCGCGCGCGGTCGCCGCGGTACATGCCGCCCAACTGCGGGATGGTCACGTGGCTCTCGTCCACCACCAGCAGCGCGTCGGGCGGCAGGTAATCGAACAGCGTAGGCGGCGGCTCGCCGGGCTGCCGGCCCGAGAGATGCCGCGAATAGTTTTCGATGCCGCTGCAGTAACCCACCTCGGCCATCATCTCCAGATCGAAGCGTGTGCGTTGCTCGAGCCGCTGGGCCTCGACCAGCTTGTTCAGCTGCCGCAGTTCAGCCAGCCGGATAACCAATTCTTTTTTGATGTTCTCCACCGCGTCCAGCACTTTGTTGCGCGGCGTGACATAGTGGCTCGAGGGATAGACCGTGTAGCGCGGCAGGCTGCGGCTCAGAGCCCCGGTCAGGGGATCAAACATCCGCAGGGACTCGACTTCGTCGTCCAGCAGTTCGACGCGCAGCGCCTCGCGCTCGGATTCCGCCGGGAAGATATCGATGACTTCGCCGCGCACGCGATAGGTTCCGGGGTTCAGCTCCAGCTCGTTGCGCGTGTATTGCATCTCCGCCAGGCGGCGCAGCATCTGGCGTTGTTCAATGCGGTCGCCGCGCGACAGGTGCAGCACCATGCTGAAATAGGATTCTGGATCGCCCAGGCCGTAAATCGCCGACACCGTGGCCACAATCACCGTATCGTGCCGCTCCAGCAGGGCCTTGGTGGCCGACAGGCGCATCTGCTCGATGTGCTCGTTGATGGAGGCGTCCTTCTCTATATAAGTATCGCTGGACGGCACGTAGGCCTCGGGCTGGTAATAGTCGTAATAGGAAACGAAGTACTCCACCGCGTTGTGCGGGAAGAATGCCTTGAACTCGCCGTAGAGCTGGGCAGCCAGCGTCTTGTTGGGCGCCAACACCAGCGTCGGTCGCTGCGTGTTCTGAATCACGCTGGCGACCGAGAAGGTCTTGCCCGAGCCGGTCACGCCGAGCAGCGTCTGGCGCGTCAGACCGTCGCGCAGCCCGCCCGTCAACTTGGCAATCGCCTCGCCTTGGTCGCCGGCCGGCGAATACTCGGCCGCCAGATGGAATTTTGCGTCGTCGTGCATTGGCAATTTCCCGGATGCTTATTTAAGATGATAGCGCCGTGCCGGATTCCATGGAGATTCCCGTGACTAGCGCCCTGCTTGCGGAGCGCGTGCAGCGCCTGCAGCCCTCGCCCACGCTTGCCGTAACCGCGCGCGCCGCCGAACTCAAGGCCCAAGGCCGCGACATCATCGGTCTGGGCGCCGGCGAACCGGATTTCGATACACCCGAGCATATAAAGGAAGCCGCGATCCGCGCCATCCGTGCGGGTCAGACCAAGTACACGGCGGTCGGCGGCACGCCTACCCTGAAGCGCGCAGTCATCGAGAAATTCCGCCGTGAAAACGGTCTCGACTACAAGGCGGACCAGATACTGGTTTCATGTGGCGGCAAGCAGAGCTTTTTCAATCTTTGTCAGGCACTGCTCAATCCCGGCGATGAAGTCGTCATCCCCGCGCCCTACTGGGTCAGTTATCCCGAAATCGTGGCGCTCGCCGGCGCCATCCCGGTCATGCCCTACGCGGGGCCCGAACAGCACTACAAGCTCCAGCCGGAACAGCTGGAACGCGCCATCACGCGACGTACGCGCCTGCTGATGATCAACAGCCCGTCGAATCCGACAGGTATGGCCTATAGCCGCGCGGAACTCGAAGCCTTCGGCGCGGTGCTGCGCCGCCACCCGCAGGTGTTTATCGCCACCGACGACATGTATGAGCACTGCCAATGGCGCGGCGGGCCCTTCAGCAACATCGTCATGGCCTGCCCCGATCTCTACGCGCGCACGCTGGTGCTGAGCGGCGTGTCCAAGACCTATGCCATGACCGGCTGGCGCATCGGCTACGCCGGCGGCCCCGCATGGCTTATCAATTCCATGACCGATGTGCAGTCCCAGAGCACTTCGAATCCCGCGTCCATGTCACAGGCGGCGGCGGAAGCCGCGTTGACCGGGGATCAGTCCTGCGTGAGCCGCATGTGCCGCGCCTATGAGGAACGCCATGCTTTCGTTTACCAGCAGCTGCATTCCATGCCGGGCGTGCGCGTATTGCCGGCGGATGGCACCTTCTATGTTTTTCCGGATTTGTCCGCGGTGATCGCCAGGCTGAAGCTCGCCGACGACAACGCGCTGGCCGAGCGTCTGCTGAACGACGCCGGCATCGCAGTGGTTGCGGGCACTGCCTTTGGCGCACCCGGTCATCTGCGCCTGTCGTTTGCCACCAGTATGCAGAATCTTGAAGCGGCCATGGCGCGCCTGCACGATTTTCTGCACGCCGCGGGTGTGTGACGCACATCGGCGTTGACCCTCCGGAAGCGCTTCATTACCATATGCGCCCTTCCGTCACCGTTCCCCGGTAGCTCAGTTGGTAGAGCGACGGACTGTTAATCCGTTGGTCGCTGGTTCGAGTCCGGCCCGGGGAGCCAATTTCCGCACGCCCCTGCAATTCCCGGCTGCACGTACTTGCCGGAGTCCGGCGCTCCAGTCCGCATGACGGCGCGCACCAAGATCGGTGTGATCGTGCTGAATTACAATTCAGCCGCCTGTACCCTGCGCTGCCTCGAATCCCTGCGCCGGCATACCGGCGTATCCGCGGATGTCACCGTCGTCGTCGTGGACAACAATTCCGCCCCCGGCGACCGAAAACAATTGGCCACCATCCCGCGAAGCACGGCCACCTGCGTGTGGTCCGAACGCAATCTCGGGTTCGCGGGCGGCATGATGCTGGGGGCACGCAGCGTGCAGGCCGATTATTATTTCTTCCTGAACAACGATTGTGAATTCCTGGATGACGTGCTTTCCATCCTTACGGCATTCATGGACGCGCATGTGGATGCCGCGCTCTGCAGCGCCGGCATGTTCGATGCCGATGACCAGCCGCGCTCCAGCTTTGGTTATTTTCCATCGCTGGCCCTCGCCTTTTTTGGTGCCGGCGTGCTGCGCCTCTTCCAGCCGCAGCGCTATCCCCGCCGCCGCCGGCTGTATCGCGCGCCGCTCGCAGTACCCGTGGTCACGGGTGCTGCCCTGTTTGTACGCGGGACGGTACTCTGGCAGCTGGGCGGTCTGGATACCGGTTATTTCCTGTACTGCGAGGAAGAAGACTTCGCCTGGCGAGCGCATGCAGCGGGACACAAGGTGTACCACGTTCCACAGGCGAGAATACGCCACATCGGCGGCGCGAGTTCCCAACAGCCGGAGCTGCAGCTTGCGTTGCAGCGGGAGTATTACATCAGCTTGTTTCGCTATCTGCGCCGGCAGCATGGCGCCGCGTATGCGTTTGTTTTTCGCCTGCTGACGGCCAGCAAGGTTTTGCGGCGTGCGCTTTTCGGCAGGGCGCCATTCGGATTGCTGGGTTTCGTGTTGCGCGGCGCACCGGAGGACCGCAGTCTGCGCTACCGGCAAAACCCGTAACGGCTATTCGCCCACGAGCTTCAAACCGATAATGCCGATGAGAATGAGCGCGACACAGGCAAGCCGCAGCATGCTGTGAGAATCCCCGAACAGCAGGATGCCCAGCAACACCGCGCCCACGGTACCGATTCCGGTCCACACCGCATAGGCGGTGCCGATCGGCAGGCTGCGTGCCGCCAGTCCCAGCAGACCCATGCTGGCGATCACGGCCGCGGCGGTCAGTATGGAAGGAGTCAAGCGCGTGAAGCCGGCACTGTATTTGAGACCGATGGCCCAGGCCACCTCAAACAGGCCCGCCATGATCAGCAATACCCAAGCCACAGACTTGCTCAATTCCATGGCGGCGTTCTCCGGCGCATTCAGGACTGGCTGCGGTCCAGCTTGCCGCTGAGCGTACGCAGATAATCCCGGAACGTCTCTCCCAGATCGGCATGCTTCAGGCCGTATTCGACCGTGGCCTGCAGATATCCGAGCTTGTTGCCGCAATCGTAACGCGTGCCTTCGAACTCACAGGCATACGCCGGTTCTTTGGCCAGCAATGCCTGAATCGCATCCGTCAACTGGAGCTCGCCGCCCGTGCCCTTGCCGATGTGTTTCAGGCACTCGAAGATTCCCGGCGTCAGCAGATAGCGACCCACCACACCCAGCGTGGAGGGGGCCTGAGCGGGCGACGGTTTTTCCACGATGCCGCGAATTTCATGCAGCCGCGGTTCCATGGCCCGGGGCGTGATGATGCCGTAACGGTTGGTCTCGCTGCGCGCCACCTGCTGTACGCCGACCACACTGCCCGGGTGACGCACATATATATCGCGCATCTGCTGCAGGGCCGAACGACGGGCGCCGTCAATCAGGTCGTCAGCCAGCACTACGAAGAAAGGATCGTTGCCGATCACCGGCTCGGCACACAGCACCGCGTGTCCCAGGCCCAGGGCCTCGGCCTGCCGGATGTACACGCAGGTCACGCTCGCTGGCACAATGTTCTGCACCAGCTTCAGTTGCGCCTGCTTGCCGCGCTGCGCCATTTCGGTTTCCAGCTCATAGGCGCGGTCAAAATGATCGGAAATCGCGCGCTTGGTACGGCTGGTGACGAATACCAGCACTTCGGCGCCCGCCTCGACGGCTTCCTCCACCGCGTACTGGATCAGCGGCTTGTCCACGATCGGCAGCATTTCCTTGGGACTGGCTTTGGTGGCCGGGAGAAAGCGTGTCCCCAGGCCGGCTACGGGAAAAACGGCTTTGCGGATGAGGGTGGGTTTCATGCAGCATTCCTTATCATGCGTGAGGCGCGGCCCGGGCCGGCGCGGTTCAAGTAAGAGGGGCGGCACCCGCCGCCGTAAAGGCTATTTCGTGGAACGGCATGGTGCGGTTCCAGGTTTTGCAGCCCGGACATTGCCAATACAGGGTTTTGCTGCGGAATCCACATTCCTCGCAGCGGTAACGTGGACCGTTGATCAGCAGCCTGCGCACCGCCAGCTGCAGGGGCTCGAGATCGCGCACCGCACTCACGTCCTGCTGCCGGCCAAACGCGGCAAACATGTCGTACAGCCCGCGCAGGCTGGGTTCGCTGCGCAGATAGTCGGCCACGCACCCGCGTGACACGGGATCATCAAGCTCCGGGTCCATGATGGCGGCAATCGCCAGATAACCCGATGCCTTGGGATTGTCGCGCCGCAACTTTTCGGTCACCGCCTGCAGCGACGCCTGGCCATCGAGCCGGCGAGTCACGCGCGCCAGCGCCGGCAATACCTCGGTGGCGTACCGGATCTCGTGTTCCAGCACCCGGCCGTAATGCTGGCGGCTGCGTTCCCATTGCTGCTCGGTTTCGTCGATCTGCGCCAGCAGCAGGTGCGCACGTACGCAGTCGGTGTCCTGCGATTGCGCGCGCTTCAGCAGACGCCGCGCCAGCGGCATGTCTTTTGCGGACAGCGCGGTTTGCGCCATTTCGCAGTAGTACTGGGCGATGGTCTCCTCCTGTGCGGTGCCGCTCAGCGTCTGCAGACGCCGGCGCATGGTGATGGCCTGCTCCCAGTCCTTTTGCTGTTCATACAGCGAGATCAGGCTGCGCAGGGCGGATTCCGTATAACCCGGGACGTCGAGCAATTCCAGCAACAGGCTTTCCGCGCGATCCAGCAAGCCGGCACGCAGATAGTCCTGCGCCAGCTCGAACAGGGCCTGGGCGCGATGTTCGCGATTGAGGTTGGGTCGCGCAATCAGGTTCTGGTGTATGCGGATGGCGCGGTCCACTTCGCCGCGTCTGCGAAACAGACTGCCGAGTGCAAAATGCGTTTCCACCGTATCGGAATCCACCTCGGCCACGCGAATGAAGACTTCCAGCGCCTTGTCGGGCTGTTCATTCAGCAGGTAGTTGAGTCCCTTGAAATATTCGGCGCTCACGAACTTGAAGTGCGAAGCGCGCTTGCCGCCCCGCCCCCAATGTGCCAGCAGCCAGCCGAGCACGGCCGCCGCGACCAGCAGCAGCACGCTGACCACGATCGAGTCAGTGATCATGTTTGAGCGGCAGGTTGCGCAGGTTGCGGATTTCCGCTTCCGCATCGCGCACCGAGCGCTTCAGCCGCCAGGCCTCTCGTTTGAGACGGAAAATGACCAGCAAGCTGCTCAGGATTCCCAGCAGCCAGCCGATGATGGCCGCCGCGAGCAGCGCCGAGGATAGATGCACCTGCCGGCGGCCGGCGAGGTAATCCAGGGTCACGGTCGAGCCGTTGGCGTAGGCCAGCAGCAGGGCGAGCGCAAACACACACAGCAGGACGATGACGGCGATCCAACGCAGCATGACGGCCAGCTCCGATTACGTCTGGCGACGATGGTCCCCGCGCATGCGTGTCAGCCCGCGAGACTTTCGTTGACCCGGTCGCGCAGATCTTTGCCGGGTTTGAAGTGCGGGACATGCTTGCCGGGCAGGGCCACGGAATCACCGGTCTTGGGGTTGCGGCCCATGCGCGGCGGGCGGAAGTGCAGGGAAAAGCTGCCAAATCCACGGATCTCGATGCGCCGGCCGGTGGACAGCGCCGCGCTCATCTGCTCGAGAATGGTCTTGACCGCAAGCTCGATATCCTTGCCGGCAAGGTGGCTCTGCTTGCGGGCGATGATTTCGATGAGTTCCGATTTGGTCATGACGCAACCATCCGCGCTTGCACGACTCGCCTCATGTGCTGCCCAACCCCCATGCCGCAGGCATCACCGGTCCTGCAGCGCCCGATCCGGGTAATCCCCCGCGCACTTGCCTGCACTTATTCAGTCTTGTCTCCGCCGATGTGCTCCTTGAGCAGGTCACCGAGGGTCGTGGTGCTGGACACGGCGTTGCGTGCGTAATCCTCCAGCGCCTGAGCCTCCTCCTCGATCTCCCGGGCTTTCACCGACAGACTGATGCTGCGGTTCTTGCGGTCCACGCCCACAAAGCGCGTTTCCACCTCGTCACCCTCCTTGAGCACGGTGCGTGCATCTTCCACCCGGTCGCGTGACAGTTCGGAGGCACGCAGGTAACCCTCGATGCCGTTGCCCAGATCCACCACCGCGCCCTTGGCGTCCACGCTCGTGACCTTGCCCTTGACCATGCTGCCCTTGGGATGCTCGGCCAGGAAATTCGAAAACGGATCCTTCTGCAGCTGCTTGATGCCCAGGGAGATGCGTTCGCGCTGTGCGTCCACGGCCAGCACCACGGCTTCCACCTCGTCGCTCTTCTTGTAATTGCGCACGGCTTCCTCGCCGGGCGTGTCCCAGGCGATGTCCGAGAGGTGCACCAAGCCGTCGATGCCGCCTTCCAGGCCCACAAAGATGCCGAAGTCGGTAATCGACTTGATCTTGCCGCGGATGCGATCGCCTTTGTTGTGGTTGGTGGCGAATTCCTCCCAGGGATTCGGCTTGCACTGCTTCATGCCGAGCGAGATGCGGCGGCGTTCCTCGTCGATCTCCAGCACCATGACCTCGACTTCGTCACCCACCTGCACGACCTTGGCCGGATTCACGTTCTTGTTGGTCCAGTCCATTTCCGACACGTGCACCAGGCCTTCCACGCCCGGCTCGACCTCCACGAAACAGCCGTAATCGGCGAGGTTGGTGACCTTGCCGAACAGCCGCGTGCTGGTTGGATAGCGGCGCGTGATGTCCACCCACGGATCGTCGCCCAGTTGCTTGAGGCCGAGTGACACGCGGTTGCGCTCGCGGTCGAACTTGAGCACCTTGACTTCGAGTTCCTGACCCACGCTTACGACTTCGGAGGGATGCTTGACCCGCTTCCAGGCCATGTCGGTGATGTGCAGCAGGCCGTCAATTCCGCCCAAGTCCACGAAGGCGCCGTACTCGGTCAGGTTCTTGACGATGCCCTTGACCACCGCGCCTTCCTGCAGGTTTTCAAGCAGCTGATCGCGCTCCGCGCTGTATTCCTGCTCGACCACCGCACGGCGCGAAACCACCACGTTGTTGCGGCGCTGGTCCAGCTTGATGACCTTGAATTCCAGTTCCTTGCCTTCGAGATATACCGGGTCGCGCACCGGGCGCACGTCCACCAGCGAACCCGGCAGGAAGGCGCGCACCGAGTCCACCTCGACGGTGAAGCCGCCCTTGACCTTGCCGCTGATGAAACCCTTGACGATTGCGCCCGAGGTGAAAGCCTCCTCGAGCCGCGACCAGGAGCGTGCGCGTTTGGCTTTTTCACGTGACAGCCGGGTTTCGCCGAAGCCGTCTTCGACGGCATCCAGCGCCACTTCCACGTCGTCGCCGACGGCGATTTCCAGTTCGCCGCTCTCGTTCTTGAATTGTTCAGCCGGGATGACGCCTTCGGATTTGAGGCCGGCGTTGACGATGACGACGTCGGGCCGGATTTCCATGACGCGGGCCTTGAGTATGGCCCCGTTGCGCATCTGTTGCTGTTTGATGCTTTGTTCGAAAAGTTCTGCGAAAGACTCGGTCATTGTAGGTTGAATCCTGTACATCCCCGTCGCCGGGGGCCTGGGTTGCCGCAGTTCCGTCCCGGAAACACGCGGGTTGAATTGGCCAAGGGAGCGGTGCGTCCTACCCGCCCTGCCGTCTGCCCGCGGCCGCCTCGCCGTACCGCCGCCGGGCCCGATCCAGAACCTGATCCACCACCGCCTCAACCGACATGCCGGTGGTATCCAGTACCACGGCATCGGGTGCGGGCTGCAGCGGGGAAACGGACCGGTTGCGGTCACGTTCATCCCGGACGATCAGGTCCCCAAAAAGGGCCGGTAAGGTAGCATTTAATCCTTTTTGTTTCAACTGCTTATAACGTCTTTGGGCGCGTTCCTCGACGCTCGCGGTGAGGAAGATTTTGAGGCCGGCGTCGGAAAAAATGGCCGTGCCCATGTCGCGGCCGTCGGCCACCAGCCCGGGCGCGCGGCGAAAGCTGCGTTGCACTCCCACCAGTCCGTGGCGCACCTGCGGGATGACCGCGAGCTCGGATGCACGCTTGCCGCTCTCCTCGCTGCGCACCACCGCGGCCACATCCCGGCCATCCAGCAGGATCTGTTCCGCACCCGTGGGCGTACGCATGAATGTCACGCGCAATCCGCGCGCCAGCTCCTCAAGGCGTGCGGATGCGTTGGCCGACACGCCCGCCTGCTGCGCCACGTGCGCCAGAATCCGGTACAGCGCGCCGCTGTCCAGCAGATTCCAGCCGAGCGCATCCGCCACCCGGCTGGCAACCGTACCCTTGCCGGAGCCGCTCGGCCCGTCAATCGCAATGACCGGCGGCAA